>DAOWAK010000228.1 GCA_030634605.1 Sedimentisphaerales bacterium | reverse complement strand
CGAGTCAAAGCGGACCTGGCCCGTATCAATACCGCCACTCCCTTCATGGAGCTTTCCAGCAAAACGGGCAGGGGGATGGAGCGGTGGTTCAACTGGCTGAAAAACAAGCAGGACTAAACCAGTCTCACAACCCAGCCAGGATTCTTGGGGGGCAAAATTACTTGCCAAAAAACCGGCGAAAATTTTGGGTTATGACGTTGTGATTCCGAAAAAAACGTCTTGACTGCCCTTTTTTTAGTCAATATACTAATTGGTCTTGTTAAATATTGACCTGAGATGATGAATGATTGAGGTAAACTAAATGAGTGAGAATCTCGAAGCGACCGTGAAATCGATTTGTCAGGACTGCGGCAACGACCGCGGACGAATGATGGATATCGTCCGGGCTGTTCAGCAACAGTTTGCCTGTGTTCCCGGCGAGGCGATGGACATCATCGCTCGTGAAGTAAAAACCCACCGGGTAGAAGTTGCCGGCGTGGTCTCTTTCTACGCATTTCTGTCCAGCCGCCAGAAGGGCAAAGTGATAATTCGCGTCTGCGATGACGTTATCGATATGATGAACGGAGCGGACCGGGTTATTGCCGCTTTTTCTGAGGAACTGGGCATTGCTGTGGGCGAAACCACCGCGGACGGCAAGATCACCCTGGAAACCACTCCGTGTATCGGGATGTGCGACCAGGCCCCGGCGGCGATGATCAACGATGTCATAATCACTTATCTTTCCAGTGACCAGGCCAGGGAAATCGCCAGTGAACTAAAAAGAAATCTTAACCCCCGGAAGCTGGTTCGCAAACTCGGGGACGGCAACAACGCCCATGAACTGGTTCAGACTGTTGTTCACAACAACATCCGCAAAAAAGGGCCGGTGGTTTTTGCTGACCTGCCCCAGGGGATGGCACTTAAGCGTGCGGTTGCCATGCGTCCGGCCGAGGTTATCCGGGATATTAAAACCGCCCGTTTACGCGGCCGCGGTGGTGCGGGTTTCCCCACCGGTATGAAATGGGAATTTACCCGTGGTGCCAACGGTCCTGAACGTTATGTTATCTGTAACGCCGATGAAGGTGAACCGGGAACGTTCAAAGATCGCGTCATTCTGACCGAGTATTCCAACATGCTCTTCGAAGGCATGGCTATCGCCGGTTACGCCATCGGTGCCGAAACCGGCATTTTGTATCTCCGGGCGGAATACGCTTATCTGCGGGTTTTCCTGGAAGATGTGCTGCAAAAACGCCGCGATAACAATTTTCTCGGCAATAACATCTGCGGCAAGGACGGTGTTAATTTTGACATTCGTATCCAGATGGGTGCCGGCGCTTACATTTGCGGCGAGGAAACCGCTCTGATCAGTTCCTGCGAAGGCTTACGCGGCGATCCCAAGAATCGTCCTCCCTTTCCCGCCCAAAAGGGTTACAACGCTTCGCCGACTACCGTTAACAATGTTGAAACATTCTGCTGCGTGGCACGGATTCTGGACAAGGGCCCCGGCTGGTTTGCCGAGATGGGTTCGACCGGCAGCAGCGGCACTAAACTGCTGAGCATTTCCGGCGATTGCAAAGGACCGGGTGTTTACGAAGTGCCTTTCGGCATCAAGCTTCGCGAGGTTCTGGAAATGGTTGGCGCTAAAGACGCCACCGCAGTCCAGATGGGCGGTCCCAGCGGCCAGATGATTGGACCGGCTGATTACGACCGGACTATCTGTTATGACGACCTGGCTACCGGTGGATCGGTAATGGTCTTCGGAACGGAACGGGACGTTCTGGAAGTCGCGGATAAATTCATGGACTTTTTCGTCGAAGAGAGTTGCGGTTATTGCACACCTTGTCGGGTTGGTAATGTTCTTTTGCAGCAGGGGTTGCAAAACGTCATGGCCGGCAGGGCTGAAGCTGCCGATCTCGACTACCTCCAGGAACTCGGCGAAACTATCAAAACCACCAGCCGTTGCGGCTTGGGGCAGACTTCGGCTAATCCGGTCCTGTCCACCCTGAAAAACTTCCGGTCGGATTATGAATCCAAACTCAAAACTTCTACTGACGGAATGAAGCTGTCATTTGACATTAAAGCGGCAGTTTCACAGGCAGCGGAATTGGCCGGTCGTGATTCGGTACATTTTTAGCTGCGAAGTTGTGATTGCCGCAAAGAACAATAAATATCGCTGGAGAACTCCAGGAGCAATAATGAGCACATTTGCGATTTTTGCCAAGCAAAGTAACAAGGAAAATTAAATGAGCGACAAAATCACCTTTATGATTGATGGCGTGGAGATCCAGGCCCAGCCCGGCCAGACCATTATGGTTGCTGCCGACGCGGCGGGCATCTACATCCCCCGGCTCTGTGCCCACAAGGACCTGACCCCGTTTGGAAGTTGTCGGGTTTGTACCGTGCTGGTTAACGGCCGACCTCAATCCGCCTGCACCCAGCCGGCGGCTGAGGGGATCATGGTCGAAAACAACAGCGAAAAAATGACTAAAATGCGAGCCAGCCTTATCGAAATGCTGCTCGTCGAGGGTAATCACTACTGTCCCTATTGCGAAAAGAGTGGCAACTGTGAATTGCAGGCCCTGGCCTATCGCTTTGGCGTAATGGCTCCGAAATACCCGTTCATGTTCCCCGATCGTGACATTGACGCGTCCCATCCGGACATATTTATCGATCGTAACCGCTGTGTGCTTTGTGGCCGCTGTGTTCGGGCTTCACGTGACCTGGACGGCAAAGGCGTTTTCGAGTTTGTCGGCCGCGGTCCCGAAAAACGGGTTGAAGTCAACGCTGAGGCCCGCCTGGTTGACACTGACGCCAACGTAGCCGACAAAGCCGTGGATATTTGTCCCGTCGGCGCTCTGATGCGTAAGCGGGTCGGCTTTGAAGTGCCTATCGGCGAGCGGCTTTATGACAGCAAACCTATCGGCTCCGACATTGAAGGTGCTTGACTTAACCCAATGGGTATCATAATGCCTGGCAGCCCACTTCCGTGGGGGCGGGATCAGGGCTGTCAGATCCTCGATCGGGTCGAGGACAAGCTTAGGTTTACAAAACGAGCAACACGGCATTTTCGCTGGCGCGGCTCTACGTGTCAACTGTGATCGGTATAAAAAAATAACTTACCCATAAGCAATAAGAAAAAGGAAAGTTAATATGGGAAAACCAAAAGTTGCCACAACATCATTGTGCGGTTGTTTCGGCTGTCACATGGCTATCCTGGATATTGACGACCGGATCCTCAAACTGGTTGAACTGGTGGATTTCGATAAATCCCCCATTGATGACATTAAAGAATTCACCGACCGTTGCGCTATCGGCCTGATCGAAGGCGGCTGCTGCAACGAGGAAAATGTAAAAGTTCTGCAGGATTTCCGCAAGAACTGCGACATTCTGGTTCTGCTTGGTGAGTGCGCCATAACCGGCGGCATTCCCGCCATGCGTAACACCATCCCGCTGAAAGAATGTCTGGAAGAGGCCTACCTTGATGGCCCGACCGTTCATAATCCCAGTGGTAAAATTCCGAACGATCCGGAAATTCCGCT
>DAOWAK010000306.1 GCA_030634605.1 Sedimentisphaerales bacterium | reverse complement strand
TATCCAGTGCCTGCTGCAGATCGGCGATAAGGTTGAAATCAAGCACTATTACCACCCAGAGCTCAACGAAACCGTTACCGTTCGGGCAGATGGAAAGATTTCTCTGCCGCTGCTGGATGAAATCCATGTTTCAGGGATGACACCCTCACAGCTGGACGATCTGCTGACCCGGAGATATGCGCAGTCTTTAAAGCAGCCTGAGGTTACGGTAATTCTGAGGCAATCTTCGGGCCAGCGGATTTTTGTCGGCGGCGAAGTGATTCGGCCCGGCGTGATCCGTATGAACGGACCACTGTCCTGTCTGCAGGCGGTTATGCAGGCCGGTGGTTATCGGAACACCGCCGAACCGGCTAATGTCGTAATCATGCGTAACCAGGGTAACGAAAAGCCGATTTTCCTGGTGGCCAATCTGAAATATGATTCCAAAAAGAAAATTCTTCCCGATAACATTGCCCTTCAACCACAGGACGTGGTGTTTGTACCACGCAGCACAATTGCCGAAATCAACCTCTGGGTCGAACAATACATCGACAAAGTGCTGCCCTTCAGCAGAAGCGTGGGAGCGTATTACAGCGTCAACGAGAGTACTTTATAACTGCATTGAAAATTACTGTTGCTCTGTAAACACGGGGATTTCTTGTTGGGTTCGAAAACTAATCCTGCCTGATTCATAAGGAATCCCTCATGACGCCACTGCCCTGCCAAACTGTCCTGGTCACCGGCGTCGCCGGCTTCCTCGGCCGCCACCTGCTCAACACTATCGAAAATTCACCTCATGCCCCCGACCGCATCATCGCCCTGGACAGCCGACCGCGCGCGCCTGCCGAAAACGCCACTCGGATCACCCGGATCAACTGCGATCTTACCGATTCGGACACCACAGCCAAGATAATCCGGGAAACCCGCCCCGACGGCATCATCCACTTGGCCGGCACTGCGGTTGCCGATCCGCTAACCTGCTTCAACGTCAACACCCGCGCCGCCGCCAACCTGCTCGAAGCCGCCGGTCAACTTGCCGGTCCGCCTCGGGTCATCATCATCGGCACCGCCGCTCAGTACGGCATCACCGCCGGAAACAACGTAATCGTCGATGAAAACTTTCCCCTGAATCCTCTAACTCCTTACGCTCTTTCCAAAACCATGCAGGAGCGGTGGGCATTGCATTACGCCCGCACCGGCAGGGTTCCGCTGTGTTGCGTGCGAATCTTCAATACCATCGGACCGGGCCAATCGCCCAACCTGGTACCCGCCACGTTTTTGCAGCAACTTGCTGACGTGCTCGCCGGCCGGGCTGAGGAAATTTCCGTCGGCAACACCACTACCCAACGAGATTTCACCGACGTTCGCGACGTTACCGAGGCCCTGTGGAAGCTGCTCACTACTGATTGCGACACTAACGAACAAATTTTCAACGTTGCTTCCGGACGAGCAGTAAAAATCGCCGACCTGCTCGATGCCTGCCTGGCGCTTGCCGATCGTGAAATCCCCGTCCGCCACGACCCCGCCCGCCTAAAAGCCGCCGACGTTCCCGTCATCATCGGCAACAACGAAAAACTCCGCAGCGCCATCGACTTCTCCCCCGCCATCGACTGGCAGCAATCTCTCCGGGACATGTGGCAGGAAATCAAACCTTCAAAATAACCTCATCCCGCTGCCTGGTCGGTTTCATAATTAAAAAACCACCGTCCAATTTCCCCACGAACTTGCTGGGCGGTTTTGCACGCCATCAACGCCAGCAGAACCTTTTTACGTTTAGGATGCCGGCGGCAGTAATTCGCGCTGAATTTGCGAAAATAAACCACCGCCTTGTGCTCCGGATACAGATCCGTCACCATATCAAAGTGTTGCAACAGCACCTGCCCCGCCTCGGTCACGCTCGGCGGCGGCGCCTGCTCATCACCGTTAAACAACTCCGCAAGTTCCCGAAAAATCCACGGATTCCCAATCGCCCCCCGGGCAATCACCACTCCGTCAACACCGCTCAGACGCATCTTCTCCGCCACGTCTTCAGCCGTAAACAGATCACCGCTGCCCACCACTACCGTATCGCTGAACCGCTGCTTAACCTGGGCCAGCACTGCCCAGTCAGCCCGGCCGCGATACCGCTGCTCCACCGCCCTGC
The DNA here is from genome assembly GCA_030634605.1 of Sedimentisphaerales bacterium. Classification (GTDB taxonomy): domain Bacteria; phylum Planctomycetota; class Phycisphaerae; order Sedimentisphaerales; family SM23-30; genus JAFGSR01. The sequence goes on along the minus strand of DAOWAK010000306.1, from coordinate 187 downwards.
CGTGCACAATTAGAGCATCCACTCCGCCACGCACCGCCCCTTCGCAAATTCGCCAGAAGTGCTCCCGTTCGGAATCATTTTCATGGTAAGAAGTCCGCAGCTTAAGCGTCACCGGCACCGACACCGCGTCCCACCTCGTCAACATCTTTGGCGAGCGGTTCTGGTTCGTGAACTGGTTCCTGGTCGC
>DAOWAK010000189.1 GCA_030634605.1 Sedimentisphaerales bacterium | reverse complement strand
TAGCTTCTCGTTGGGCCAGAATCGTTTCTGCCCGGCCTTTGCATTGGTTCAGCCGGAATTGGACACTTGCTGATTTTTCTTACTCTCACTGGCCGGTATCTTTGCGATTAAACGGTTTCGCTTCGCGAAGCTGTTTTATCAGGTTTTTTAAGGCATGACAAAGCTCTGAATTGTCTCGGCTCATAAAACGGGATGGCAGGTGTATAACTGCCACCCCAACGACAATTCGTCGCCTTGAACTGGTTATCCCTGGCAGGTTGTACCTCTACAGAGCCTGCTTCCGTTTCACCAGCCAAACGATATTTTCATTGATTTAATCATTCGTGTCAAGATGCTTTCCTCTGAGCTTTGCGGACGATGAGTGGTTTGCTGTGTTGGGCGTCGGAGGCATCGTAGCCGGTGAGCACGGCCCAGATGAGGTCGGTGTAGGGGGCGTCGTCGAGGGTTCTGGTCAGGCGGTGGACAGCGACGATGAAGGGGCGGTCGGTTTCGGTGGGGGTGGCGACGAAGCAAGCGTATTTGGGGAAGATTTTGGTGAGCGGCTGAACCGCTTGGGTGACGGAATCGGGGTAGATGATTAGGGCGACGTGATGCTTTTGGCGGAGGGCTTCGGCGACGCGGGAAATGGTTAGTGTGCGAAATCGCACTTAGTCATTCATATTGAGTACGAACCTGGAGAAACTGGTAAACGCAAAGATCAGCGTACTGACCAGGACGGTGCAGGCCCCGGTGGGCAGGTTAAGATAATAAGACATCAAAAAGCCAATGACGGTTGAAAGCAAACCAAAGAGCATTGAGGTTAGAACAACGGCTTTATGGCCGTGACAAATCTGGTAAGCAGCGGCGGCTGGGCAAACCAGCAGGCTGAAAATCAGTAAGCCGCCCACAGCTTTAAGATTGACCGCCAGGATCAGTCCGCAAAAGCACAGGAATAAAAAATATACCAGATGGGTGTACATGCTTGTTGCTTCAGCAAGTGAGCGGCTGAAAAGTATGGCTTTCAGTTCTTTATTAAACAATAGTGAAAAAACCATCAGCGCAACCGTAAGCGAACCTGTAGTTAAAGCGGTGCCCCAGCCCGCGAAAAGAACATTTCCCCAAAGCAGGGAAAGCATTTCGCTGCGGCTGTCCTGTTCCAATCCAACAGCCAAAAAGACCAGCCCCATCATAAAGGCAAGAAGGATAGCTTGTCCGGTGTTCGCATCGAGATTCTTTCGGTTGTTCGGGATGAACGCCACGCCGGCCGAGCCGAGCATCGACAGCACTAATGCGCCCAGCGTGGGGTTTATATTGAACAGTGTGGCATACACAGCGCCAACCATCGCGGTGTGAGAGATACAACTGCCGATGAAAGGCATACGCATTCCGACGATAAACACGCCCAGCAATCCAATGCCGATCCCGGCGAATGCTCCTGTAACGATAATCGGGAAGAAATAGGCATCCATATTTTATGGCTTCTCCGGAGTTGTGATTGTTCTGCCGAAAAGTTGTCGAGCAAAATCAGAATTTATAACCTGTGCTTTGGGGCCATCCTGGACAATGCGACCTTGATCGAGGAGAATAAGCCGTTGACAGGCCGACGGAATCAAATCCAGTTCGTGAGAGATGAGCAGAGCCGTAATCCGACAGTCATTAAACAGGCGGTCAAGAGTTTCCCTAAGCTGTTTTTTCCAGTTTGGGTCAAGATTGGCTCCCGGCTCATCCAGCAGGAGAAACTGAGGTTCCGCTACCATGGCACGAGCGATCAGGGCTTTTTGCTGTTGTCCGCCGGACAATGATCGAAAGGTTTGCCTGCCGCGGTCAGCCAGCCCCATTTTGTCGATCCAGGAATCAACTATTTCATAATCCGTTTTGTCGAGAGCATGAAACAGCGGTTTTAAGGCGTTTCTGCCCATCGCCACCACTTCCCTCAGAGTGAAGGGTAAATGCGCGTGGTATTCAGCCTGTTGGGGGATGTACCCGATATGTTTGCGAAAATGCGCGATACGACCGGGAGCGATTCTCGAAATACATTGATTTTGAAAACGCACATTTCCTCGATTGGGCTTGATTAAACCGCAACACAATTTCAGGAATGTGGTTTTCCCGGCACCGTTCGGACCCAGCAAGCCAACAAATTCTCCCGCGTGGATGGTAAGTTGGTCGATTTGCAGGATGGTATGGGAGCCACGTTTTATGAGAATGTCAGATAGTGCTACACAATTTTTCATGCCAAATTATCTGTTCTGGTGAATAAGTTGCTTGATATTGGATTGGAGCATATTGCCAAAGGCGTGTTTCGGGAATGTCCTGGTATCCGGAAAGTTACTGAAAACGACTAGTCTTGCGTTTAATTGTTCGGCCATACGACTGGGCAGTTGCGTGCCTTCCTGCAGATTGGCAATGAGAATCTGTACTCCATTATCACGTCCGGCTTTCAAGCAACGCTCGATATCGGCGGGGGTCATGCTGTCGGCGCCTTTAAAAGTCGTTACAACATTAAGTCCCAGCCAGCGGGCAAAATCGGCCTGATGATGGGAAGTGATTACTTTTTCTCCGGTCAGGTTGCTGTCGGCAATACGGTTTTTTATGTCGCCGGCAAGGGTGTTCAGTGTTTTTTCAAGCTGTTCGAGCGACTGTCGGTAGGTTTCCCGGCCATCGGGAAAATACTCTGTCAGACGGGGGACTATTTCGCGGCAGGTTTCCAGGTACGTTTGAGGAATGCTCATGCCGGGGCGGCCTTGAATGGGAACAATCAGTTGATCCATCCGGTTCAGTTTTTCATCCAGCCCGGCCTGGAAATCAAATCGATACAGAATTTTACTGTTCAGCAACAACCGTATTTGTTCCGGCGACATGTCAAAATGCCCAGGACACATTCCCGGCGGAGCAAGGCAAAAAACCTCTATCGAATTACCGGTCAGGTCATTAACAGCGGACTGTAAATAAGTATTGGTTACGGAGACCAGTGGCTGAGTTTTTGGGCGGGCATTTTCTTTTTTTTGGCAACTGGGAATCGTCAATAACAAGGCCAGTAAATAAATTGTCAGTCTGAAAATATTCATTTTACTCCCAATGAGCATCATAACTCCCGGCATTGTCATTTGTGAATCGGTACATATTGCCTTGACAAAGCGCATACGATTATTATGATAGCACTACTGCATAAAAATATAATATTCGTATTACGGTGTCAAGAGCAAAAAAGTTCGGGATAAATGTTTTTTGTACCCCATGGGTATCATAGATTGTTGTATAATCGATTAAGGAGGTTTCTATGGCAACGACAACTTTTACAATGGATTTGGCGAAAACCGAGGAATATCAGCCTTTGCTTGAGGGTCGGCCTCAAACCCACGGCATGCGATCGGGGCGGGTTTATCTGAAGCCGGGCGAATACTGTGGTGAGCATTCGACCGAATTTCATGAAGAGCAGCTGGTTTTCCTGTCCGGCTGCGGAACGGCTTATTGGGGGCCGGAGAAAAAAGCTTATGATGTGGGGGTGGGCAAAGTGATTTACATCCCCCCGCATACCTTACATAATATTCATAATTCGGGAGACGAACCTCTGGTTTACATTTATTGTGTATCGCCAATTGTCGAGAGTGAAGATGACGCATAAATTTGTCTGGCCGATTATTTGCCGCGGAGCAGTAGCAGGATAAAAAACGGTCCACCGATAATTGCGGTAATGATGCCGACGGGCATTTCGGTGGGGGCAACGACCGTGCGGGCCAGGCAATCGCAGGCTGCCAGCAGCGACCCACCTGCCAAAAAAGCTCCCGGCAAAACGATGCGATGATCGTAGCCGCTGATCAACCTGACAATATGGGGGACCACCAATCCCACAAAAGCGATTGGCCCCGCCAGCGAAACCGCCGCCGCCGTAACCAGCGTCCCTCCGACAAAGCAGCAGCGCTGAACCGAGCCGACATCCACCCCATGACCACGGGCCATTTCCGAACCCAGTGACAGGTGATTCAGATTATTCAATTGCATAAACAGCAGCCCCGCCCCCGGCAGCAGC
>DAOWAK010000336.1 GCA_030634605.1 Sedimentisphaerales bacterium | reverse complement strand
CTATTTCGTCAGGACAGTTGTTACAATTGTTCCGGGCTGAGGCATCCGGCGCGACGGTGGATCCCGCTCGCGGAGTTACGGATTCGCCGAGAGCCGACGAGGGGACCTCGGCCAATCGAATTGTTACAGCGGCAACTAACGGTCGAATGAGTAAGCTGCTGGGTAAGTATCATGAACTGGCGGGTTTGATTCCTCAGGGCAGGGCGGTGCTGCTGGAGCAGGGACGGGTGATTCTGGCGGAGATTCTGGGACTGGAGCGGGTGAAAATCCTGTCGGGAGATTCATTAGAAAATCCGATGCCGGATCCGCCGGGCAGTGTGGTTGTTCTACAGGGGCCGGCGGGCGTGGAAGGGAAAATGATTCTCGGTCCGGCGGAAAAAATCGACGAGGCGACCCTGGCGATGGCTCGGCAGGCGGGCGAATTTATGGGTACTTTTTTATATCTGGCCCGGCGCGACGAAAGTCTTAAACAATTAGCGATTGTCGATGAGCTGACCGGGGCTTACAACCGTCGTTACCTGGAATATTTTATGCGGCAAATAATCGATCAAAGTCAACACCGGCACACGGATGTGACACTGTTGATTTTCGATATCGATGAATTTAAGCATTTCAACGACACTTACGGACACAACGCCGGGGATGAGATTCTTTGCCAGGCGACGAAGTTGATGCGTCGCTGCTGTCGAGCGCACGATGTTGTGGCCAGGATGGGTGGCGATGAATTTGCGGTGCTGTTTTGGGACACCGGTCAGTTGCGGCAGCGGTACAAAAGCCCGCGTAGAAATTCGACGGTTCCGGCGGCGGCGAACCTGGCTCAAATAATCGAGCCGCCCGCGGTAACTACGGAAGACTCGGCCCCGGCAACAAGTGAAAAGGCACCGCGCAGTCATCCGGAACTGGCGATGTTCCTGAGCAATCGTTTTCGGCGGATTTTGCGGGCCAGCGATTTCAGTTCACTGGGCCCGGAAGCCCGGGGCAAACTAACTATCAGCGGCGGCGTGGCAAGTTTCCCGTGGGACGGCGATACGGCTGAGGAGGTGATGTTCAAAGCTGACGAAGCGCTGCTCAGCGCCAAGCGCAGCGGCAAAAACCGTATTTATCTGGTTGGTCGCCCGGAATTGGGGTAACTTACCACCGTCCGCAACCATTATCATTTGCTTTACAAAGCACCCCCAGCCCTGCTATTGTACTAAGATATTTATGGCACAGATTAAGCCACCACAACAGGTTAAGTTGATCGTGGGGATGTTGAGTCAGCTGGAGGAACTTTTCGCAGCTGCCGAGCAGGGGATGTCCGCCCGGTGGGGACCGATCGACATTCACAGCCAAGTGATGGGATTCGATTTTACCCGCTATTACAAAAAGCAGATGGGTGATGGTCTTTTGCGTAAATTTGTCAGTTTTGCCGAGTTGATCGATCCGTCTGGGTTGGCAACGGCTAAGCACCAAAGCAATGCTTTGGAAAATGAACTGGCCCAGACCGACGCTGGGCGCGAGCTGGGGGTTGCGCGGCCGATAAACCTTGATCCCGGTTATGTTGAGCCGAGTAAGTTGGTTTTGGCATCAACAAAAAATTATTCTCATCGTATATATATAGGTGAGTCAATTTATGCAGAGTGCACGCTGCAGTT
>DAOWAK010000282.1 GCA_030634605.1 Sedimentisphaerales bacterium | reverse complement strand
TGGTGAATATTCGCGCGTGCGGCTTTTCGTGTCCCGGTTTTTCGCGACGACGACCAGGCGGAAAACGTCTTACCAGCCGTTCGCCAGGATATTTCCAGCCATCCGCCAGGATATTTCCGGCCGTCCGCCAGGATATTTCCAGCCGTCCGCCAGGACCTCGCAGCCAAAATGAATTTTTAGAGGTTCCCTATAGAATAAACTGCCGGGCCGGTTGGCCCCTAAAGGTTTACCAAGCAAGGAGTAACATAAAGTTGTATTTCTATTTATCCTTATTACTGCTCGGCATTTCCGCCTGCTCCACCGCCGCCGTGATGATCAAAGCCAGCAACCTCACTTCAAACACCGAAGTCGGCTTCATCCTGGCTGGATACCGCTGCCTGCTCGCCGCTGTATTCCTTATTACCGCTGTTCCTGCGTGATTTTCTTCGTTTTCGCAGCTCTACCCCCCTTTTTCGCTTCCGAACCACCCTGCTGCCCGGACTCGTATTCGGCCTGCATATGCTCACCTGGATCATCGGCGTTCGCATGACCACCGCCGCTAATTCCACCCTCATCGTCACCATGACCCCATTGTCATGCCCTTTTTTCTGGCCTGCAGCCTGCTTATTGGCGCAATATTCATTGTCATAAGAACCAAAACTAAACTAAACAACTCCTGAGACCGTTTTTTTTGATAATTTAAGGAAACCTCTAAAAATTAATATTTTTGACGGAGAATCGTTGTTTTCGACAGGGCAGCAGGGGCCAAAGTCCGTCCTACGGTAATTAATAGAGGTACCCTTAAGTTCATTTAGACCTTTACAATAACCGCGTTTTCAGTATCGTAAATCAACATCACAGGGGTCCGGGGCGGGATATAAAATAAATTGTTTAAAATTTGCTGAATTGTTATATGTTTTTGCCGATAAAAGACTTATCGGTTGCCGGGACGTCTATCCCGGTGGGACTTAAGTTTGCTTTTTGCGAAAGGAGTTATAAATGCAAAAAAACAGAAAATGGATGGTAGTCTTAGGTTGGATTACCCTGGCAATGATCTGGTCGGCATCTTCGAGCTACGCCTGGGCGGATGAAAGTGACATCCGTACAGACCTGGAAAAGGCTCAAACTCAGATTGAGCAGCTTCGTGAAGAGTTGACACAGCTCAAGAAAAGCTCTCAGTGGCAATATCAACAGGATATGAAACAGGCGGTTTCCGATTTGCCTCCAGTCTCTAAAGACGGTGGCGGCGGAACGTTCCTGTTGCCGAGCGGTTGGACAATCCAACCTTACGGTTACTTTAAGTTCGACATGGCTTACGACGACTCTCCTGTCAACGGGGCTAATGGCGATTACATCGTCTCTGTCCAGTCGGAAAACGACGAAAATCGCGGCGATGACCGGTTCAGTTACACCGCCCGCCAGACACGGTTGGGCATGAAGGTCTTTGCTCCGGACTTCGGTGACCTTAAGGTAATGGGCCGGGTAGAAGTTGATTTCTACAACCCGGAATGCAGCGCCACCAATGAGTACAAGGCCACTCCCATGCTGCGTCATGCCTATGGACAGGTAACCGGGGCCGACTGGTCATTTATCTTCGGTCAAACATCCGACATCATCTCCCCGTTGAATCCCACCACACTGAACTACAGTGTCGGCTGGGTGGGTGGTAATGTTGGTTACCGGCATCCGCAATTGCAGTTCACCAAATGGTGGCAGGGTGCTGACGAAGGTAAGTGGAAAATTCAGACTGCTCTGTCACGGGACATCAACAACGACCTCGACGGTTTTGGAGTTGATGACGGCCAGGACAGCTCGGCACCGACGATTCTGGGCCGGGTCAGTTATTCGCAGCCTTGCAACGGCAAACGTTTTGAAGCCGGCGTGAGTGGTCACTGGGGCAAAGAAGAAATCGATTGGGACAATGCCGGTGATGATGACCAGTATCATACCTGGTCGGTCAATGCCGATCTGCTGGTGCCGATCTGCGACACCCTGGAATTCAAGGGTGAGTTTTTCCTGGCGGAAAACTTCAATTCTTACCTGGGCGGAGCCGGCCAGGGTATTGTAAGGAACCCCGTAACGGGAAATGCTGATGAAGTGCAGACCGTGGGCGGCTGGCTGCAGTTGGCCTATAAACCCTGCACTAACTGGGCATTTCATGCCGGTGCGGGAATGGATAATCCGCTGGACGAAGACCTGAACACCGGCGGCAAAAAAGAAAACTGCTTTGTCTTTGGTAATGCTATCTACAACTTCACCAGTTATCTTTCGACTGGCTTCGAAGTTACCTACTGGAATACCAATTACAAAAACATGGACAGCGGCGACGACCTGAGACTGCAACATTCGTGGATTCTGAAATTCTAGCCGGAACCGTTGCGTTGAATATTAAACAGCCGTGTGGCGCGCGCCACACGGCTGTTTTCTTTTGCGAATTAATTGGGGGATGTTTTCAAAGGCGAGCAAAAAAACCTCCCGACCCCTTTATTTTCTGTATATTTGAGGTCGGAGGGCCCGCTGTTTTTGTTAGCACCCCTCCCAACAGGTTGTTAGGGTGTTAGTCCCTGGATATTTTTTCCTTGTAATTCCCGAGCTTTCGATGAAAAACCATCTGGTCGAGTTTCCCCGCCAATTCCGGCAAGGGGACTTTAAGGTCGTCTGAAAAGAAAAACCGGGCGTCCGCAAGGCGCGCCTCCAGAACGCGTT
>DAOWAK010000307.1 GCA_030634605.1 Sedimentisphaerales bacterium | reverse complement strand
GCTATATGTTCCTCGACAATGCCCTTCTACACTTTATTATACTTGTAAAGATCTCACCGAATAACCAGACAGAATATCTTTCTTTCCGAACCTGAATGATGACCACTGGATTATAATGCCGCCATAATCGTTCCACAACCTTTTTTTGATCTTGACAACCATTTTTCCCGCTCTTGCGCAAAGACCTGGCTACAATAATATGTATCCTGTCAATCCTGCGTCCGTATTCGTCCGCCGCAGGAGGATTCGTCCCGGCTTGTCGGGTTAATCCCGTCAAAAAATATTTGTTGTTTTTGCTTTTCTCGTCCCCCGCCGCCATCGAAAAAATCGGCGTCCCCTTGCCACACCCATAAAATTGTGCGGGGCCTGCGGTTTCAAAATTTAATTCCCCTGTAAACCTCTTAAAATCCGTGAAATCCGTGTAATCCCTGGTTTCATAAATACTTATATTAAATGACTGTCAAAAACTCACTTTGCAATTCTGCGACAGCAATCAGTCACCCGGCGATAATTTGTTTCATTCAGCAATAATTGCCGTAAAGCATTGACATTGAGTACCTTAGAAGAATATTCCCCACTTCTAAACCGAACCAAATGCGCGACAGCCCTTTTTCGAAAATCGCAAAAAACGGCAAAAAACACCCAACTTTGCCCCAACTCTCATCAATTTCTATGAAAAACCACCCAACTTCCACCCAACTTTTCGCACTCAATTTGATCTTTTCGCGCTTTTGGTACGTTTTTTTTGTTTCACTTTTGGCCTCATATTGGACACGCCGCATCGAATAATGCGACCGATTTCACAACAACTTTCCACCCCAAAAAGCCTCCGCTGCCAGGCGGGGGTCTAACCCACCGTAAACAATTTCCCCACCGATTCCCAACCGACTAAAGAGCTAGCCCCCACGCTAGTGGGCAAAAAAAAGGCCTGGCAACACAACATCCGGGGCAATTGTTCTCTTCACTCCGAAACCCTGCATCATATCCAGGCGCTTTTGAGGCCAATAAATTGTAAATCAAGTCCAGCTAATCAATTAAGACGCCGGCCGGTCGCGTTCAGCTTTACATCCTGAATCGCAAAACCTTGGTATTTTCCTTCGGCTCAATGCTAAACAAGCTCTCCGGCAGCTCCTGATCAACTTCGATCACTTCCAGATGACTACGCAGCACGCCGCTGGAGCCGTATTCTTTCACATCGTAAAACGGCGTCTTATCGTTTACGTCGTTACGATTGTCGAGGATGTATTCATAACGCCAGCCGTCATATTCACAGGTAACTTCTCGACAGGGGATTCCTTTGTAAGTTATTTCCTTACTGCGAATTACCTTGCTGTCATTAATCCAGTCCCGAACGAACTGATCATTATCCGAAGTCACCAGCCGCCCCAGTTGGCCCAGCACAAACATCTCGACCGGGCCCATCCCGGTTGCGTTTGTAACCGAAAGGGTGTTTTTGCGGGGATCCAGTTTGAATCTGCTGGTTTCATCACTCGCCAGCAGTAATCCGTTGCTGAAGGCCATGCGGAAATTATCCGGCTGCTGCCACCACATCTCCAGACCAACCGCCCGATCACCGCCGCCGGGGGTGGTGAGTTTGAAATGAATGCTTTGAATCTGTCCAGCTCTGCTAACCGAATCAGCCCAGGCCGCCTGAGCCAGAATTGAGGTTTCACCTGTCGGCTGGTTAATGGTTACTGTGTCAGAATTAATCATAAATATTGCACTGACAACGATTACCAGAGAAGCCGCCAGAGCCAGCGCAGCCTTTAGGAATCGCGACAAACCGGAAAATCCCGAACCAGTCGCAACTGCCGAAGTTTGAATCTGCTGCTCATCCAGCCGAGCCATCAACTGCTCACGCAGGAAATCGTGTCCCTGACTGAACTGTGCATAATACTGTTTCATCTGATACTCTTGGTTCATAACTGTCAGCCTCTGCCGCCCAAATTATTTCGTTCTTATCAATTTTCTTTCTGCTTGATGTACTTTTCGATCTTTCCCCTGCCGCGGGCCAACAACCGGTAAAAGCCCGATCGGGAAACATTCAACAATCTTTTGACCTCATCGACGTCTTCACCCTGGAGGTAATAAACATGCAAAGCCAGTCGTTCGTCCTCATCCAGTTGCTGCATGGCCTCGCTGAGGTATTCCAGCCGATCGTTTTGCTCTTCACTTTTTTAATGATTGAGCCATGCCTACACGCATAACCGCCAGCATCATTGCCATCATCGAATGGATCGTGGGCAGCGATAACAACACCTGTTGG
>DAOWAK010000237.1 GCA_030634605.1 Sedimentisphaerales bacterium | reverse complement strand
GTTGCGGAAAGACGTTTTTTTTTAATTATGCAAAACCGTACGTTAGCGAAACCCCATTTTGGGGCCGAAATACTGGATTCCCGCTTTCGCGGGAATGACAAAAAGTCGCTTCCGCAACAGGAACTAGTTATGTGGGTGGTTATTGATTTGAAATGCTGTATTTGTTATAATAAACAGGTTCGCAACGTTGGTGACTGGTCGGGAGAAAGGTAGAATTCGTTGGGCAACATGTCAGATGATAAATCAGGCAAAGGCGGGGATGCTTTGGTTGACGGGAGTTCCTCTAACACAGAGCGTCGAAAGCACGTTCGGATCGAGAAAAGTTTTCCGGTAGTGCTTTGCGATCGAAAGGGTGAGGAGCTGGTTCGGGGCAGTACGGAGAATGTCAGCGATGGGGGATGTCTGATCGCTGCGGAAAATAAGCCGGGTGGTCAGCTGGATTTGAAAGTTGCTGCTGAGTGCTTAGTGGAATTCAATATCCCACGTCAGACGCGTAACACGTTTCTGCTGGAGAAGGTCAGGACTAATGTTCGATTAGTACGGCGGCAGTTGGGCGGGGACGGAGCGGGGGAAACGACAGGAGCAGAGGCGAATCTGGCGGTGCAGTTTATCGAGGCGCAAGAACTGAATCTGATTTGATATTGTCGGCAAAGAGGGGTGTTGTACTGTGGTGGCTGAGCGAGCGTGGCGGAATTGGCAGACGCGCTAGATTTAGGATCTAGTACCGTAAGGTGTGGAGGTTCGAATCCTCTCGCTCGCATTTTTTGGGGCGGGTCAATCAGGCCGATATTGGCAGGCTTTTCGTAATGGTGTTTTATTCGTGTGTGTGCTGCTAAGACCCTGTTGATGGGCAATGGATTTGTGATTGGTATAATTCGGACTTGATAGCTGCTTTAGATTTTTTGATTTTGGTTTGACGAGTCGGGGCGTAATGTGATGTTGTATTCTTTGATTTTTCGGTAGAGGGTGCGTTCGCCGATGCCGAGCATTTTAGCGGCGGCTTCGCGGTTGCCGTCGGTCATTTCGAGGGTGCGGATGATAGCGGTTTTTTCGAGTTCGTTCAGGTTGATGCCGGCGATGTTGCTGAGGTTGTCCTGTCCTGGTGCTTGCTGGTGGATTTCGAAGGGTAGATCGGCGACGTCGAGCAGCTCAGACTCCGCCAGAACGACCATGGCTTTGAGGCAGTTGCGCAGTTCGCGGACGTTGCCGGGCCAGGAATAGTTTTTGAGGCTGCGCAGGGCGGCGGGGGTGAAGCCCTTCACGGGGCGTTCTTCGTCACGGGCGAATTCATTGATGAAGTGATCCAGCAGCAGAACGATGTCCTCGTGTCGGTCGCGCAGGGGAGGGATTTCAATGTTGACGCCGCGGATGCGGAAGTAAAGGTCCTGTCGGAATTTTTTTTCTTCGACCATTTCTGCCAGGTTCTGGTTGGTGGCGCTGATGATGCGGACGTTGACCTTAGTGGATTTGGTGGAGCCGACGGGGGTGACTTTCTGATCTTCGAGGACGCGGAGCAGCTTGGCCTGCATGTTCAAGGGCATATCGCCGATCTCATCGAGAAAGAGGGTGCCGCCATCCGCCATGGCGAAGAAGCCCTTGCGGTCGGTCAGGGCGCCGGTGAAAGCTCCCTTGATGTGTCCGAACAGTTCGCTTTCCAGCAGGGTGTCACTCAGGCCGGCACAGTTGACCGGCAGGAAGGCCTGGTTTTTGCGTGGTGAATTGAAGTGAATAGCTTCGGCGAGCAGTTCCTTGCCGGTGCCGCTTTCGCCCTGGAGCAGAACGGTAACGTCGGAGGTGGCGGCCCGCTGCAATTTGCTGAGGAGGCGGAGCATTTTGGGCGATTCGCCGACGACGCCGGAGAAGTCGAATTTTTCTTCGAGCCTGATCTGGAGTCTCTGGTTTTCCTGACTGAGCTGGATTTTGTCGGAGGCGCGCTTAACGACCGCCCGGAGCAAGTCCAGATCGATGGGTTTTTCGATGTAATCGTAAGCACCTTCGTTCAGGGCGATTTTGCAGGTTTCTATGGAGCCGTGGGCGGTGATCATGACGACTTCGCAGTCCTGATTGCTTTGGAGCACTTCCCGGAGGACATCCAGGCCGTCGATTGCGCCGCCGAGTTTGAGGTCGGTAACGACGACGGATGGGGCAGAGTTGTGGAATTTTTTCAGTCCGTCTTCACCGTTGCCGGCGGCTTTGACGGAGTAACCTTCAAGTTCGAGGGCTTCGACCAGAGCGTCGGCGTGGGCGGCTTCGTCTTCGATTATTAAAATTTCAGCTTTGTTCGTCATTAATTTGTCCAGATAATCAAAAAGTTACTTTTGCATTGTGCCGTTTCGATAATTGTCCGCTAAATTTAGGCAAGGGGCAATTCAATTGTAAAGTTTGAACCTTTGCCTGGTTCGCTTTGGAGGTTGATGTGGCCGCGGTGTTCTTCGATGATGCGTCGGCAGGTGGGCAGGCCCAGGCCGGTTCCTCCGGAGCGGGTGGTGTAATAAGCGTCGAATATTTTTTCCTTTAGTTGCGGGTCGATGCCGGGGCCGGTGTCAGTGATGTTAATGAGGACGCTCTCGGCAGTGCAACTGGTGCGGATGATGAGTTCTCCGCTGTGCTCCATGGCCTGGATGGCGTTAATGAAGAGGTTTAAAAAAGCCTGTTTGAGTAAGTCGATATCGACCGGGCATTCGAGTTTTCCGCTGCAAAGGCTTTTGCGAATCTGGATGTTTTTGCGGTGGGCCTGGGGTTCGAAGAAATCAATCAGGTCGTCCAGGATCGCGTTGATATCGCAATTTTTTGGGTGCAGTTCCATTTTTCCGGCGTAGCGTAGAAACTCGTTGAGGGTTTCGGAGAGGCGGTCGGTTTCGCCGACGAGCAGGTTGAGTTTGCGCAGGTAGCGACGATAATTATAGACGGGCGAATCCAGAGGTTCGTCCTCGGGGTCCTGGGATTCTTTTGCTTGTTTGAGTTGCCTTTCGACGTTTTCGCTGAGCAGTTGCAAGTTCATTTTTATAGTGGACAGGGGGTTGCGAATTTCGTGGGCCAGTCCGCTGGTGAGGGTTCCCAGCTCAGCCAGGCGTTCGGCGCGGCGGGTTCGGCGGAGCAGTTTTTTCTCCTTATGGTGCTGTTTTTTGGACCAGCGGACGCTGAGCTGCCAGGCCACCAAAGCCGCCAGTGTTGCACCGAGACAAAATGAGAAAATGACATATTCCATTGGTATAAAATAAGGCCTTGGGCTCTTAAATGCAAGCCCAAGGCCGAGCTGTTGATAATTTCAGGAAACCTTCCCGGTAATTATCCAGGAGTTGGCTGTGTAAATAGCCAACTTGATAGCGATATTGACCAGCTTAATAGCTGATTGATTATCAC
>DAOWAK010000007.1 GCA_030634605.1 Sedimentisphaerales bacterium | reverse complement strand
GCGACCAGGGATGTCGAGCACGAATCGGTGGGGATTGATACGCCCGAGCAATACGCGAAGTTTGTTGAGCGTTATCAAGAGCAATAAAGTTTTAATATAGCAGTGAATGGAGATTCCCTTGAGCGATAACAATTTGCTAAGCGGTGTCAGTGATGTTTCGGATGAAACGGAGTTTTATACGCCGATGCCCACCGGCTACATCAAGGGCCGCACCCGTTATGTGGTGATAACCGGCACGGTGATGAGCGGGCTGGGTAAGGGGATTTTCTCGTCGAGCCTGGCTAAGCTGCTCCAGGACAAGGGGCTCAAGGTCGAGCCGATCAAGCTGGAAGGTTATCTGAACATCGATTCGGGAACGCTGAATCCGTTTCGGCACGGTGAGGTTTTTGTGCTGGATGACGGGATGGAATGCGATATGGACCTGGGCACTTACGAACGGATGCTGGGCAAGGACCTCAAAGCTGCGAATTTTACCACGAGCGGGCAGATTTTTACGCGGGTACTGGGCAAGGAACGGCACGGCGATTACCTGGGTCGTGATGTGCAGATGATTCCGCACGTTACCGGTGAAGTCAAGATGCGATTGCGCGAGCTGGCGGTTTCCAGCGGAGCCGACGTGGTGTTTGTCGAGATCGGCGGTACGGTTGGCGATGTGGAAAACGCTTATTATATCGAAGCGATGCGTGAATTGGCTTACGAAGAAGGGCCCAACTCGGTTTGTTTTGTGGCACTGACTTATGTACTGGAGCCTAAGACGCTGGGCGAGCAGAAATCCAAAGCCGCTCAGTTGGGCATCAAGCGCTTGATGGAGATGGGAGTGCAACCGCACATCATCGCGTGTCGGGCGTCTCGGCCGGTAACGGAAAAAGTCCGGCAAAAAATCGCCCAGTACACCAATGTGCCGATGGAGCGGGTTTTCAGCATGCATGATTGCGACAGTATCTATGTGATTCCGAACATGCTGCGGGAGTCGGGTTATGATTTTGAGGTAATCAAGCTGCTGCGATTGGAACAGCGGATTAATTTGAAGCGTGAGCGGTCGGCCTGGCTGGAGTGGAGCGATTTCGTGGATCGGCTCGATATGGTTGACCACGAAGTAACCATCGGCATGACCGGAAAATACACCACCGTGCGGGACAGCTACGCCAGCATCATTCATGCCCTGGAGCACAGCGGTGCTTATCTGAATACGAATGTCAAAATTCGCTGGATTGATACCGGCGATGTTACCGCAGCCAACGTCGCCGAGAAACTGGATGGCCTGGACGGGATAATCGTTCCCGGCGGGTTCGGCTTACGCGGCGCCGAAGGCAAGATAACCTGCATTAAACACGCGCGGGAAAACAACCTGCCGTTTTTGGGGATTTGTTTCGGATTTCAGATGGCGGTGGTGGAGTTTGCCCGAAATGTTTGCGGCTTGACCGGGTCCAACAGTGGCGAAATCGCCCAGGAGTGCGAACATCAGGTGATCGACATTCTGCCCGAGCAGAAAAAAATCGAAGGCTTGGGCGGCAACATGCGGCTGGGCGGCAAAGATGTGGAGATTTCCCCGGACACCATTGCCAGTCGATTATTCGGCGGCAACACCCAGGTGCGGATGCGGTTCCGCCATCGTTACGAGGTGGACCCGAAATACATCGAAAAGCTAACGGAAAAAGGTCTGGTGTTTTCCGGCAAGGCACCCGGCCAGCCGATCATGCAGATTCTGGAACTGCCCGACCACAATTACTTTGTCGGGACCCAGGCTCATCCCTGCATGACATCCTGGCCGCTGAAACCTCAGCCGATGTTTGTCGGACTGGTAGCGGCCGCGCGCAAGGCAGCTTATCCTAAAGAGGATTTGCCCGACGCGATCAGTGCTACAGAAGCAGTTCTAAAGCAGACCATGCAAATTGTGGATCAAGGATCCCGGGAGGATAAAAATGACCAGCGACGACGAGAAATCCCCAAAAATCGTGTCTGACGAAAACTGGAAAGCCCAGGCCCGGCAGGAAAAGGAAAAGCTCTCCGATCAATCAGATCAGTCAGATCAGTCGGAGTCCGCCCCGGATGACTCAGATCAGGTACAACCTGCGGATGAACAGCAGCCGGTTAATATTCCGCCGGCCAACTTCATGACGTTGGTTAATTCCTATATGATTCAGACTTATTATTGCCTGGGCAAGTTCGCCGATCCGGAAAAAGGTGAAAAGCCCAAGGTTGACCTGGACCTGGCCAAGCACCACATCGATATGCTGAGTGTCCTCGAAGAAAAAACCAAAGGCAATCTCACCGAGCAGGAGGAAAAAGCCCTGTCGGTTGCTTTGAACGAAACCCGCATGATGTACGTCCAGGCGGCTCAGAGTTGAAAACGTGAACAATTCACTTGAGAAATAAACTTCTGTTTAAGAGGGAAGCTTATGAATAAGCCGATCCGAAATTTTGTAGCGTTATCGGTGTTGTTGCTTGGGTTCGTAGCTGGCTGTGGTCCGACAGCTTTCATAATCAGACCCGTTTCCGCTGCCCAGGGTCTCAACGAAACGGTTTTGCAGCGTGATGATGGGCTCTGGGTGCCGGACAAGATCGCGGTTATCGATGTGGATGGCATTCTGACCAATAGCACCCGAGGAAGTCTTTTGGGTATTAAGGACAATCCGGTCAGCCTGTTCCGCGAAAAACTCGACCAGGCCCATAACGATCAAAATGTCAAAGCGGTGGTTTTGCGTATCAACTCGCCCGGCGGTACGGTGGCGGCTTCGGACATGATGTACAACGAACTGGCTGACTTCAAAGCTGCTGCGAAAAAACCGGTCATCGCCTGCATACTCGACGTCGGCGCCAGCGGCGGTTATTACATTGCCTGCGGCTGCGACGAAATTATCGCCGGCCCGTCGAGCATTACCGGTAGCATCGGCACGATTATGCAAACCGTCAGTTTCGCCGGAACCATGGACAAGCTCGGCATCAGCGCAGAAGCCATCAAGAGCGGCCAACTGAAAGACCTGGGCTCGCCGCTAAAGGACCTGGCCGATGAAGAACGGCAGGTTCTCCAGGCGATCATCATACAATTCTACGAAAATTTCCTGGATGTTGTTCTGGCAGGCCGGGCCGGATTGCAGCGGGACGAATTGCTAAAGCTGGCGGACGGGCGGGTGTTTACTTCCGATCAAGCCAAAGCCGCCGGACTGATCGACCACGTCGGTTATCCACAGGACGCCATCGACCGGGCCAAGCAGGCCGCCGGACTGAACAATGTGCAGGTGGTGATGTATCATCGCCCCTTTGGATATCGCTCGAACCTCTATTCGTCCGCCGCTGATCTGGGAGCCAAAGCACTGGTGAACATCGAACTGCCCCATTGGCTACGCAGCGAAGGACCGCAGTTTCTCTATCTCTGGCAGGTAGGTGATTTGTCCGGCAATTAAAATGTACAGAATTTTTATTTTGGGTGGCATGCTTACGCCCGTCTTCGGGTTTAAGCGCGGTATTTAGCCCTCGGTTTTACCGGGGGTTTGAACGCCTTGGATTATCGTTAATTGGGGCTGGATTGGTAGCGAACGAGTTTTTCACCTGCCTGACTTTCTGGCGAAGGTTTTTGCGTCCCACCCAGCATCCCCGCACGCCGGCAAAGATCAGAGCGGGGTTTTTATGGCGGATCGACCACCACAGCCAACGAGCTGCCAGTCGCGCGAAAAACACCGGCAATCCAATTTTCTTGCCGTGCCGCCAAAACAGCAACAGATAATTATGGCTGAACCAGAACACCCACTCTTTCATCCGGCCGGCGCGGTTGCCGCCCGCTTCGCAATGCAGATGCAGCACGCGGGCCGCCGGCTCGAAAATGATTCGATAGCCCAGTTTTTTAATCCGCAACGCCAGATCGGTTTCTTCAAAAAAAGCATTCCCGGCAAAATTCTCATCGTAACCCCCGGCTGCAATCAACAGCTCCCGTCGGCCCGAACAGTTCCCGCCGGAAAAATGATCGATTGGCCCTTTCACCGTGGAATAGAATTTCCCGATAACTTTCCCACTCCAGCGATTAAAACAACCGCACTTGACGTTGGTGTCGAGCCTGACCGCGTCGTCCCGCTCCCCCGGCTGCAGTAATCGACCACCCACAGCGCCGATATTTTTGTCAGCGTAATTTTTCAGGTGATTCTCCAGCACATCTTCATCCAGTTCACTGTCATCATCACAGAAAAACAAAATGTCGCCAGTTGCCAAATCAATTGCCCGGTTGCGGGCCCGGTGCGAACCCCGCTCGCTCAGGTGGTCCAGAATGATATTGTGGTCCTGACAGAAACTGCTGACTTTCTCACTGGTTCTTTCGCTCTGATCGACAACGATGATTTGGCTGGGTTGATGGCTTTGCCTGAGCACTGACTCCAACGTATCAATCAGCGTGTTCGGCCGATCAAGGGTAGGAATGATGACGGAGACGCTCAGATTATCAGTTTTAAATTTGCCGCTTTGATTTTCTGCTAATGGCCGATCGTTCAGTTCGTTAGCCGTGGAGCTTACCAGCGGTTCGTAGATTTCCTTTATTGTTCGCCGGGCGATTTTCTCCCAGGTAAGCTCCTTTGCGGTAACCCGACCGTTCTGTCCCAGGTAGCTTCGCAAGTTTTCATCAACGATCAACCGTTCAACCTGATCGGCCAGATCACCTCGATCCCTCCGCAGCAGCAGGGCGTTTTTTTCGTGTTGAACAATTTCCACAATGCCGCCGACCGGAGCAGCCACGACCGCCAGTCCCGCTCCCATTGCTTCGGTGATCGTCAGCGGAAAACCTTCGTATTTCGATGCGTTAACGAAAATGTCCGCCGCCCGGTAGTAATCAGCTATTTTTCCGTGATCGACCCTGCCCGCTCGGCACAGCCACTTCGCCTCCGGAAAACCACTGCCCGGAATGGCCAGCAGCCGAACCTCCCCATGCCGTTCGTAAAGCTCATCCATTGCATCGCTGATAAGAGCGGTACCCTTGACACGGTCCTCACCCCGACCGACAAACAACAACACCAGGTTCTCCGGACCAAGCCCCAGCCGCGAACGAATCATCTGGCGACTGTTGTTGGGGCTGACGTTGTCCGGATTGTAGCCGTTGGGAATAACTTCAATCTTGTCGGGGCCCAGCCGAAAAAATTTCTCCGCCTGACGTTTGGTGTTGCTGCTGACCGCGATAACCCTCTCAGCGTGACGGGCCAAAACCAACTCCGCCAGGCTGGCACTATAGCAACGCCAGTTAAGCCACGTCCCACACGCCAACAGATAACCCAGTGACAATCCGTGCAGCGTGTGCACGTGGCCGGGCCGGTCAGCACGCCGGCGATTTTCCATCGTCCAGCGGATGAACTGCCGGGAAAAAGCGCAGCCGTGCGTGTGAATAATCTGGTAATCTCCCGGACGACAGCGATCCAGGCTACGGAAACCTTCCCCGTCAGAATCACCAAAAACGCTCACCTCCACCCCCAGCCCTCTCAGCGCAGCCGCCAGCGACAGGATGTGCGTTTCCACACCACCCGCCCCGGCCAGATCCATCGGTGCACAGATAGCGATTTTCATGGTTTTTTGAACATCGTGAATTGTGTTTATTTCCCCGGCAGGAAGATGACATCATCGTTATTTTTCATCTCAGACAGGTCAATCCTTTTGCCGGGATTGATAATGCTGTATGCGCGATAGTCGAATTGGCGCATGTAATCCTGGAATTCCCCGATAGCGCAGTTCATTAACGGATAAGCCTCCAGGGTTATCTCGCAAACGATAGGGGGGCGACAATCAGAATCTCGCAAAAACTCGCTCAGCCCCTTGAGCACCGGGAATTCGTAACCTTCAGTATCAATTTTTATCAGCGTGATTTTATCGAGTCCGTTTTGTTCAATGTAATCGTCCAGACGAATAACCGGCACCTCAACTTCCTGTTCCACATCATCCCGGCTAAGCAAATCCGGCAGCAGCGAATTCAGCCCGATGTTCGTTTGAGAGACCGCCATGGTGATGCTGTCGGATTTCTCGCCCAAAGCGCAGTTGTTATTCGTGAGCTGATGTTCGGGATTGTCCTCGGCCAACTCTTGCAGAATTTTGAAATATCGCGGTATCGGTTCAAAGCTGTGCACCGCCCCGGCTGTACCCACCAGCCCCAGCGCGATGGTGCTGATGCGTCCGATGTTCCCCCCAATATCAATAAACGTGTCACCCGACCGCAGCAGCTTTTTCATGATAGCCCGGATAGCCAGATCGTGAGTACCGTAATAAAGCCGATTCAGATAAGAATCATATTCGCTGCGATATCGGACCTTGACACCGTTGATCTCCAGCTCCGTCAAATTAGCGGGCAGTTGCTTACGCGATTTCAGCTTGGCAGAGATCCCCTGCAAAAAAAGCTTCGGATTATCCTTCATAATCGCCAGAGCGTTACCCATGGTTCTAATATTCATTAATCTTACCTTTCAGCCGACCAAGGCGCAGAACTCACACCACAGACTATTTATCGGACAGACAGCAAAACTCTCAACAGACAAAATTACCCTATCCCACTGCTCACCAGGCCATAAATCAGCCGGAACAGGTTGTTGTCCGCCTGCAAAACGGTTATAATCGAGAAGTCGGATTTGGCAATGTAGGATGGGCTTTAGCCCATGCGGACTCTGTATAAAAAGCACGACGACCAGTTAAGGAAATTCCCGTGAAAGCATTAGTTACCGGCGGAGCAGGATTCATCGGCTCGCACTTGATCGATCGATTGTTACAATTCGGCCACGACGTGGTCGCCGTTGACGATCTCAGTACCGGCCTGCGCGCCAATCTGGCGGGCGTCGAATCTAATCCGAATTTCCGCTTTGTTTTCGACAGCGTCCGCAACAACGAGACCATGCACATCCTGATCGACCAGTGCGATGTCGTTTTCCACTTGGCAGCAGCGGTGGGGGTGCAGTTGATCGTCGATGACCCGGTCCGCACTATCGAGACCAACATTCACGGCACCGAAGTAGTGCTGGAAATCGCCAACAAGTTCGGCAAAAAAGTTCTCCTCGCTTCGACCAGCGAAGTTTACGGAAAAAGCGAAGCTGACTCTTTCCAGGAGGATGACGATTGCGTCCTGGGCAGCACCCGGTTCTCACGCTGGTCCTACGCCTGCAGCAAAGCCATCGATGAATTCCTGGCCCTGGCCTATCACGATCAGTACGGTTTGCCGGTCATCCCGGTACGATTTTTCAACACCGTCGGGCCGCGACAGACCGGCCGTTACGGAATGGTAATTCCCCGCTTCGTGGAGCGTGCCCTCAAGAACGAACCGATCACCATCTACGGCACCGGCAAACAGACCCGTTGCTTCGCTTATGTCGGCGATGTGGTGGACGGCAGCATTGCCCTGATGAACTGCCCCGAAGCACCGGGCCGCGTTTACAACATCGGCTCCGGCGAGGAAATCAGCATCACCGCCCTGGCCGACAAGATCATCGCCATGACCGGCTCCAAAAGCCCCAAGGAATTCCTCTCTTACGAACAGGCCTATGGCAAACCGTTCGACGACATGATGCGCCGCGTACCTTGCTTGGATCGAATCCACGACACCGTCGGTTATCAGCCCAAAGCCTCACTCGACCAGACCCTGCAAATGATAATCGACGATATCCGCCGCCGCTTGGCCTGATTTTGGCCAGACTGACCACGGACAGAATATTCGGGGGAAAAACGTTGACAGGGCCTTATGCAGTCGTTATAAATCCATCTTGGAATGCCCGCTAGGTATCAGGATTCGGAATTTTCCTGACTGCTGGTTGAACGATAACCGGATTTTATTTTTGCCAAATTAAGGAGAACTGTTGTGCCATTAGTAACCACTGAAAAAATGTTTCGCCAGGCCTACGAAGGCGGCTTCGCCGATGGCGCATTCAAGCTCAACAATATAGAACTCATGCAGGGAATCATCGAAGCTGCCAAAGAAGAAAACGCTCCGGTGATCCTCCAGATTTCCAAGGGCGCCCGCTCTTACGCCAACATTAAATACCTCCGGGCCCTGATCGACACCGCCATTGCCGAAACCGACCTGCCCATTGCCATGCACCTCGACCATGGCGACACCCTGGATCTGTGTCAGCAGTGCGTTCAGGACGGCTTCACTTCCGTAATGATCGACGCCTCGCACAAATCCGTCGAAGAAAACACCGCCCTGACCAAGTCCGTCGTCGATCATGCCCATCAGCACAACGTCGTTGTCGAAGCCGAAATCGGCCAGCTCGGCGGCATCGAAGAAGATGTCGTTGGCGTTTCCGCTGACGATGTCATGAGTCATGTCACCGACCCCGACGAGGCCGAGGAATTCGTAAAAGCCACCGGTTGCGATTCCCTGGCGGTGGCCTGCGGAACCAGCCACGGCGCTTTCAAGTTCAAGGTCGAACCAAAACTGGCCTTTAATATCATCGAAGATATCGCCAAACGTCTTCCCGGTTTCCCGCTGGTCATGCACGGCTCCAGCAGCGTTCCCAAAGAATTCATCGACCTGATCAACAAATACGGCGGCAACATGCCCAACACCATGGGCGTACCGGAAGAAGCCATCACCAAAGCTTCGAAAATGGCCGTCTGCAAAGTCAACATCGACACCGACTTGCGTCTGGCCCTGACCGCCAAGATTCGTCAGGTCTTCGCCGAAAACCCCGCCGAGTTCGATCCGCGTAAATACCTCGGCCCAGGCCGCGAAGCCATCAAGCAAATGGTAAAACGCAAATTGCACGTGCTCGGCTGCGCCGGCAAAGCCGACATCTGCCGCTAGAACACTTCAATTCGATTAGACTTAGAGATCAGGGCGTCATCTTTCAACGTGACGCCTTTTTTTTGCGCATTGCCTCTACGCCGGTTCACGGGCAGACCGATCCCCATCTCCCGGGGCATAGCCCGATAACTTGCCTTTTTCCAGTTTCGGGTCAATAATTATGTAGGAGAGAATCAGGTAATTTGTAGCGATTATGAATGTTATAAGGATTGAGACCGGACAACAAATAGTTATTCCTGGGATCCCCAAAACAACCGTTGTTAAACCAGATCGACTGTAAAACATTGCGCGACAAGGTGTTGTATCGTTCAGTCAGAAAGAAAAGTGTGGTGCTGCTGAGTTTTTCAGGCAAATGAAGCCAAAACCCACGCCGTTGAGGCCGGGGCAATTTTATTGAAGGCTGGGTTGTTGGTTAATTTGCCCATAGTAAGGGCCGATGAATCAGGTGTGAAGCTCTGGAAATGTAGAAAACTCAAAGAGTGTGCTTACTATGCAAAAGAAAAAAGACGTATTAACAACCGGTGAAGTTGCGAAAATTTGCAATGTTGCCCCGAGAACCGTATCAAAATGGTTTGATTCCGGTCAGCTGCGAGGCTACCGAATCCCCGGCAGCAAAGATCGACGGATTCCCATGTCCCAACTGGTCCGATTCATGAAGGCCCACGGAATTCCCCTCAATGGAATCGAAGGCGCCACCAATCGTGTCCTTCTGGTCGAATATAACCCCGAAGTTACCGATTCGCTCGTTCAGTCTCTGGAAAACGACGGTCGCTACGAAGTCCGCGTTGCCCAGGGCGGGTTCGATGCCGGGATTATCGCTGAGCAGTTCAATCCGCATATTATTTTCGTTAATATTATGCTCGAGGACATCAACGCTCAGAAAATCTGTTCGACCATTCGCGAAAACAGCGAACTGCAGGACGCCCGCATAATTGCCATCACCACCGCCCTTACCGAAGGCGAAGGCCATGCACTTATGCAGCAGGGTTTCGACTCTTATCTGTGCCGCCCCTTTGATGTCGCCCAGATGATTCAGTGCATCGACGAATCTCTTTCGATTTTGCATTGACCGTTATTTGATACGAAAAACCAAAAAGCATCTAACCAATTTGGTACAGATGGCTTTTGTCAGCTTTCTGTAAAGCTGCAAAATCTTTGAAAAATAGATAAGACTTTCGGCTCGACACTGCCTGGAGGCTGACGCTTACCGTGTCAAGATGGACAGTGTTCGGGATCCATTGATTCAGGGTCGTCGTGAATATTAATTACGACGGCTCTTTTTTTGCGCGCATAAAAAAAAGGCACCGTTCGGGTATCGTCGAGGTTGCCGCTCAAAATGGCCGCCCTGAAATGATTCCTGAAAAAAAGGATTGACCGGGGCTCAATTTTAATTAACATTACTCTGTAATGCTAATATACCCAATGGGTATCATAATGCCTGGCAGCCCACTTCCGTGGGGGCTGGATCAGGGCTGTCAGATTCAGGTTTACAAATTGAGCAACATGGTGTTTTTATTTGTGATCGGTATATTTCATTAATTAAATGGTATAGGAATTTGTATTTAACTCCTTTTCGCAAAACCATTTGCAGCGAACGAAGGGAGCGTCGCTAGCCATGCCGGGATCGCGGCGAATCCGGTCCAGCGAAAGCTGGTAATTCAACAGGTAGGCGAATAATGAGCATGATTAAAATAGCGATTGTGGGAATCGGCAACTGCGCCAGTTCGCTGTTGCAGGGGATTAGATATTACCGGGACAAAACGGCTGAAGATGCTATTGGCCTGATGCATTTTTCGGTGAACGGCTATCTGCCCAGCGACATCGAAGTAGTGGCCGCTTTCGATATCGACCGCCGCAAGGTAGGTAAAGATGTCAACCAGGCAATCTTTGAAAGTCCAAATTGCACCGCGGTGTTCTGTCCCGATATGCCCGCTGCTGGTGTGACCCTGCAAATGGGTAGGATTCTGGACGGCTGCGCAGAACACATGAGTGAATATGCTGACGAGCGAACCTTTGTCCCCGCCGATCAACCCGAGCCGCAATTGGAAGATGTGGTTAAAGTGCTCAAAAAATCGGGTGCCGAAATTCTGCTTAACTATCTCCCCGTTGGTTCGGAAAAAGCCACACGGTTTTACGCCCAGTGCGCTTTGGATGCCGGCTGTGCTTTTATAAACAATATCCCCGTATTTATCGCTTCCGATCCGGCATGGGCGGAAAAATTCACTAAAAAAGGTATCCCGGTTATCGGCGATGACATCAAAGCCCAGCTGGGCGCTACCATTACCCACCGGGTGTTAACCGATCTGTTTAAAAAAAGAGGAGTAAAGCTCGATCGCACTTACCAGCTTAACACCGGAGGCAACACGGACTTTTTGAATATGCTTAACCGGTCGCGATTATCTTCCAAAAAAACCTCGAAAACTGAAGCGGTCCAGTCGGTAGCTGCCCAGCGGCTCGACGACTACAATATTCACATCGGCCCTTCGGACTGGGTGCCCTGGCAGAATGACAACAAGGTGTGTTTTATTCGGATGGAGGGTAAATTGTTTGGCGATGTACCCATGAATCTGGAGTTGCGTCTTTCGGTGGAGGATTCACCCAATTCCGCCGGCGTGGCAATTGATTCGATTCGCTGCTGCAGGCTGGCTTTGGACCGCGGGATTGGCGGACCGCTGTCGGCACCGTCAGCCTATTTTTGCAAACACCCTCCCCGACAATACACCGACGACCAGGCCTGGCAGATGACCAATGATTTCATCCTGGGCAAAGTTTGATCTGCCGACGCAGAATCGTCTTGAGCCGTTCCGGAGGAACCCGCCGCGGATCCGACAGATAGATTTCATGGTGCTTACCGTGCAATTCATAACCACTCTCTGCAGCAAATTGCTTCATCACCTCTACCGTTTCACCCTCCTTATCATAAGGCCCGACATGCAGCATCTGCACACAAAGCCCTTCGTCCAGTTTCTCCAGCCCCACCCGCCGCACCTCCTCGCCTTTACCTTTGTTGACAATCGCCTCCGCCGCCCGCTCCAGATCGCTTGAACCGACACAATCCGGCGTACGAATCATCATCTTCCAATGCCATTGCTTCGGCGGCAAATTACAAAATTCCTCATCCCCCTCACCACCCCAAACAGCTTCCAGCTTGCAAACCACATAATCCCCCAGCCCAGCTGCCTTGCGCGTCATTTTAATCGTAAACGCCATCCCGTACAGTGCCCCAACACTCTCTGCGAACACCGCCCCGCCCGGCTCACCCTGTCCCTCGATCGCCAGATACTGCGCCTCACTAGCCTCAATCAACACCGGCTTACCCACCGCCTTGTATTCACTCTTGAACTGCTTAAACAAATCAATCTTTTCCATACCAATCAACCTCCTGATACTGCAATCCTGAAAATATTGCCTTACCTGAAATGTTAACTTTCGCAGTTTTACGTTTCGTTAATTGCACTCCGGCAGGGTCTTTAGGACGGTTTTTAATAAAGGGTACCTCTAATAATTGCTTTTGTAGCGAGAGCTTTCCAGCCGTCCGCCAGGACCCCGCTCGTAGCCAAAATGATTTTTTAGAGGTTCCCTAAAATGTGCTTTCGTAAAGTTCATCGAACCTGCTTAAAATTGTCGTCCGCTTGGCCAAAAAGGCCCTGCCGAACCGAAACCCAACCGAGCCACTCAAGAAAAAGTGCGAAACCGCACTGAAATCTAACACCTATTAAATCCGCGTTCATCGGTGTGCATCTGCGGTTCCATCTTGGTTGTGGCCAATGGCTGCGAAATGCCTACCGCGTTTCCAGCGGAACATAAATATCCGTAATCAAATCCTCCGGCTCCGTATCTTCCGGACTGTTCTGATAAATTTCCACACTGCACCGACCGGCTATCTCATACCCCGCACTCGGCACCCATTGACCGCATAGCTGGGCGTAGGTCTCGCTCAGTTTCTCATACGGCCCGAAATGCGTAGTCATAGCATAACTTCCCCCGTTTATCGTCTGCACCCCAATCTCACCGTCCGGACTGACCTCCTTATCATCGATACTGATGCACGCATCGTAGCGTATCTTTTCCGCCGGCGTCACTTCCGGATCGTTATAACACAGCCCCAGAAACTTACACCCCGGCCCCAGCAATCCTTCCGGCCCCGCCCACAGACAAAGCTTCCCCCACGCCTTGCCGCATTCATTATAAGGCCCCACATGCTTGACAAACACCACCCGCACCGACTCAAAATTCACAATCTCCGCTTTCATTGCTTCAACCTCCTTATCATCTTGAAAAAGCTTTACCGCTTCAGCCGCAACATTATTCTGCTTACTGCGAAACTCCCGCGGTGCCACCCCAAACATATCCACAAACGCCCGCGTAAACGCCTCGTGCGCTTCATAACCCGCCTCAAACGCTATCTCGGTAACACTCCTGCTACCGTTTTTCAACCGCGATGCCGCCCGCTCCAGCCGCAACCGCCGTATGTGTTCCTTCACCGATTCACCCACCATCCCCCGAAATATCCGATGAAAATGATAAGGCGAAAAACACGCCACCTTCGCCAACTCATCCAGAGAAATCTCCTCATCCAGCCGCCCCTGGATATACCCCAGCACCTTCAGCATCCGCTCCGTGTAATCCTTGATCGTGGTCGCTTTCAATCTATCCATAGACTAATATTACCACATTACCCCCACTTGATACTTGACCTTTTTTGCTATTTTCCACCTCAAATGTGGCGCGTAGGGTGGGTAACTTTTACCCACGCGGTTGACTTAATGTTGGCGAAGCGTAGAGCGGGCTGTGCCCGCCATTTCTTTATTTCAATTTGTCATTCCCGCGGAAGCGCCGAATCTGAACTTAAAAACTTCAAGCTCTTCATGGTGAAATTAATATCCTGCCAATCCTGCCTAAAAACTTTCGAGCATTCGGACTTCGTCATTGATTAGATTGTAGGATGGGCTTTAGCCCATGCTGTCCGCTCTCCGCTGCGTTCCGTGTCGCAGATTGTAGGATGGGCTTCAGCCCATGCTGTCCGCTGGTTAATTGAAACGTATAGGAAT
>DAOWAK010000279.1 GCA_030634605.1 Sedimentisphaerales bacterium | reverse complement strand
TTTTGCTTGTCGTCCGCGAACGTCTTTAGCTCCTTACCCCGCAGCACCACATCGATATTCAAATTCTTCCGCCACATTTCCGCAATCGCCTGCGCCGGCAGCTCATGCAACCCTCCCGTGTTGTACAAAACCTCAATCGTCCCCAAGCCCTTCCCCTGGGGATACCCCGCTTCCGCCAACAGCTCCCGCCCGCGGGCAGGATCGTAATCAGGACCCGCCGGACAAAAGTAACCCTCAATACTGCCCGGCGGCACCAGGTTCCGCGCCGGCGGATTACCCATTTTCTTAACCTTGTCCACCAACTGTTGCTTATTCACCGCCAGGTTCAACGCCATCCGCACCCGCGCGTCGCCCAGCGGGTTCACCGAACCGTCCTGACGCTTTTCCAGACAGTTAAAATTATAAAAATAAACCGCTAACGCTGTCTTCGCGTGAATATCATTCCGCCTGCCTGCCGCAGCCTGCTCGATCAGACTCGGCGCGAAATCCAGCCGATCGATATCCGTCAGCATATCCACCTCGCCCCGTTCATACGCCAGAAAAGCTGTGTTGGCCTCCTGCATCACCCTGCCCAACACCGTTCGACACTTCACCCTGGCCCGGTCCCAGTAAAATTCGTTCGCCTCCAGATACAGATACCGCTTAAATTGCCAGTCCGCCAGCCGATAAGCACCGTTGGTAATCAGCCCCGGATACCCATTCCTGTGATAGTTCGGTTTAACCCATTGCGGATCATAAACCCACAGTGTCAGATTGCAGACCGTCTCATCCTTACGCTCCCGCAACATCTCCACCGATTCATGCACCGGCATAAACGTGCTGAAACTCAGCAGATCAAGAAAATAAGCTGTCGGCCGCACCAGCTTCACTTCCAGTCGCCGCTCGGTCAGCGCTCTGATCCCCACCTCAGAAAACCGACCATCCATTGCCGCCAGGTGTTCCCGCCGAAATTCCCCCGCTATCGCTTTCCACCCCGGCTCATCGCTTTCAGAACCTTCCAACTTCAGCCCCCGCAAAAACTCATAATCATCCGCCTTAATCGCCGTCGCATTTCCCAAATCCCGCAACAGCGTTAACACCCGAACTGCATTGTTTCGCCATTGACTGTATTCTTTTGCCCCGGCGATGTAGTCCGTAATCAAAAAGCTGTAGTCCATCGCCGTGCCCGGCTCGATTGCCCGCCGCCATCCACGCACAAAATCCGCCGCCTTTACCGCGTCACCGTTAGACCACCGCCCATCGCTGCGCAACTCAAAAACATAAGTCCGCCCATCCGCACTGACCTCCCCCGGCAGCACCGCTACCCCCTCGATCGGCTCCAGCGTCTTCGGGTGATAACTGGTCAACCCCTCCCACAACCGCAGCGACATCCGAATGTCCTCGTTCCACGACATCTGCGCCGGATCCAGCGTCTTGATCGAATTCCCCAGCGAAAAAACAAAATCCCCCTCCGGCAAAGGCTTCTCCTGCAGCGACCACAACCCCACCAACCCCATCGCCGACAACCCCAACAAAATCGCCGACAACCGATACATTCCTTAATCTCCACAAGGGTGGGTGACAAGTTACCCACGCTGGTGACTGTAGCTCAATCAATCCGTCTCAATCAAATTCGCATTCAGGTCCCGCAGGTTTTTCGCCCGGTTTACCGTTTCCTTCGGCGGGTCCGGCAATGCTTCGGGTCCGTCGGCTCCCGGGTAAATATTAAAGGAGTTATTGATAGTTCCGCCCTTGCCTATCAGTAAATCAAAGGCTCTGGATATGGTTGTCCATTTGCGTTCGTTCAACGCCGTCAGAAATCTTGCCCGGGTGCCGGTGTTGCCCGTCAGGTTCGCCATCTTGTTAAACGCCTGTTCACCCTCAATCAGCAGAGTTTCCAATGATAGTTGACTGTCCGGCATCAACAGAACCAGCACTTCGCTGTTTTGGTCCTCGCCTTCCTTGTAGGTCATCCCTTTGGCGTAGCGGCTGTATGCCGCCGAATACAACTGGGCAGCTCCAGCTACCACCTGCGTACGCAGATTTGCATCCCCGAAAATCCCGTCGCCTGCCGCCGTGGCCAACATTTCCCTGATGATTTTCAAATCACTCAACTCGTTGGTAACTTTCCATTGTCGATAATGTGCCAGCCGCACCTTGGCGCATTTGTTCATTATAGCTGCACAGCCCTGGGCTTTGGGTAGATTACCCGCCTGGACAATTTTCTCGACCACGGCACCGCTGCTCGTCTGATCCAGACAATCGCTCAAGCCGTTGATAACCTTGGTTACCGCTGTAACATCGGGTTGCCCCTGCAGTAATGCCTTGTGAATATTTTTGCCGGCCAGTCCTTTTGCCGCCCACATACGTATAGCTTCCGACTCATCACCCAGTAAAGTTACTAAATCATCCAGCAACAAAACGTTATCGCAAGCCACCAATACCACCACCGCTGAAAGCTTTTGTTGCTGAGCTAAACGTTGGGCCGGAGCCTTTGCCGTTTTCGATACCGCCGCACCCTTGTCGAACAGCGATCGATAATTACTCTTTACCGCCGCCGAAAAAAGATCGGAATAGATTTTTTTGGTGTTGGCCACCCCTGAGCGACTCCGCGAAAATCCCACCAACTCCCTGGTCATGGCCGATAGTTTGGCAATATCCGTATGACTGCCCAGAAGTTCAAACTGTTCAGTAACATAATCAGCGATTTTAGGTTGATCGCTGTTTGGCAG
>DAOWAK010000037.1 GCA_030634605.1 Sedimentisphaerales bacterium | reverse complement strand
GCTTGGCCGAGCTCAGCCAGGCTATAGTCATCATCCCAGGGTGGGATTTGTGAATCAGGATAATCTGTGTGTCATTCCCGCGAAAGCGGGAATCCAGTATTATTATCGTTATTTTCAGCCCTGCCCTCCAATAACCACCCCCCTCAGAGCCCATAAATGCACCAGAATCCTATATTTTCTCAAAATCCCTCCCTCCGGTCAACTGAATTTATTCCCCACTAACCCACCACCACCCTGTACCGCCGACATCCCGCCGGTATCCTGCAACAATTTACCGTAGCCAGGACCGGGTGGCATGCTTACGCCGCGAAGCGGTTTAAGCATGTTCTTCCGCCGCAATTTATCGCTAAGATGGATAGCTTGAGTGTATAGGAATTTGTATTTTTTGGTAGGATGGGCGATAAGGGCAAGCGTTTCGATATGGCTCTGCCAGAAGCCGGTCCAGCGTAAGCTGGTAACTTGAGTGTATAGGGATTTGTATTTTTTGGCAGGATGGGCGATAAGGGCAAACGCCTCGATATGGCTCTGCCAGAAGCCGGTCCAGCGTAAGCTGGTAACTTGTTACCCACGCCGCTGACTGAAGTGACATATAAAACCCAAAAAAAAGGTTGCATAATCTTGATAAATAGAGTAAAATAATAAAAAGTGGCTTAACGGCCTAAAATATACCAAGTCTTTTTAGGAGATCGGGACCATGATTAATTGTCAAAAACTAACTTGGACAATCTTTTACATCTTCCTGGCCTCCTTTTGCTCCAGCCCCCTCTGGGCCCTCGAAGTCCTCGACCAGAACTACTTAGCTGAGACTTATCTCACCTTCGATACTGCCGGCACACGCCCTCCTTCTTATATGACATTCGACTCGGGACAAAATCTGTATGTCGCTTACTATAATACACATAATGCCCGCGATGGAAAAATATACCATGTTGATTCTGATAAAAATGTTGCCGTAATAGCCTCTGGCCTTTCCCGTGCCTGGGGTATTACCTGGACCGGTGGCACCGATTACGGAGATTATCTCTATATAACCGAAGGCTGGGCGGTTTCCTCTTGGCCTAAAGGTAGAGTTACACGGATACATCCCGATGGCACCGTGGAACCTTTCAGCGGTACGGGCCTGAACCAACCTGTAGCGCTGGAAGTTGACAGATACGGCAATTATGGGGGGCATATTTACGCAAGTAGTTCTGCGCATGACAAAATCAGCAAAGTGCTGCTTTCGGGGCAGGTACAAACCTTTTATGTTTTTCCCGGCGTTGGTAGCGGCGGTGCTGAGGATATAGCCTTCGACCCTGATGATAGTTACGGTGGTCTTATGTATGTCGCAGCTAGTTTTACTAGTCCCGCCGAGCTTAGCGGCGTCCTTGCTTTTAATGCCGCGGGCATTCCCACTAAATTCGCCACCCAGATTCGACACGGCTACCAGGCTGAATTCGATACCACCGCGAATCAATTCTTCGGCGGCTACCTCTATATCATGGGCAAGGCCGATGGCGAAAATGCCTACTCCGTCTTCCGTGTCTATCCCGATGGACAGGTCGAAAAAATCGTCACCGCCCTGATGTATAAATCCGCTCTGGAGTTCGGACCCGATGGTGCCATGTATCTAATGGAATCACACTTCAGTACTACTGAAGTAACCATAACTCGGATAAGCCCGAAGATCAGTTATATCGCAGTTGACATCAAACCTCAGTCCTGTCCTAATCCCCTCAACGTCAAAAGCAAGGGCGTTTTGCCCGTTGCGATTTTAGGTTCCGACGATCTTGACGTAATGGATATTGATGCTGCTTCTATTCGACTGGCCGGAATCGCTCCCCTGCGCAGCAGCCTCGAAGATGTCGCCGCTCCCCTGACCCCAATCTCGGACCCCTGCGCTTGTGACTGTACCTCCGCCGGACCCGATGGCTTCATCGACCTTACCCTCAAGTTCAAAACTCAGGATATCGTCCCTGTACTCGGTGAAGTAAACCATAATGATGTTTTAGAGTTGTTCCTCACTGCCAGATTAAACGATAATTCTCAACTCGTCGGCTCCGATTGCCTCACCATCAAAGGTAAATTCAAACCTCTCAGCCAATCTGATATCAACCGGGATGGCATTGTCAATATGGCCGACTTCGCCCTGTTAAGTCAAAATTGGCTGGATTCCAGCATTATAGATGACCGATCTTTTGACTTGAAAAAGAAAAAATAAAATCCGCTGTGAATGTAAAGTTTAACAGGTATGATTTGACCAAAATGTCAGGTCATGCTTATTTTTTTAACGACCGACATAAATGTGACCAAAAATTTTATTCGTGCCTTGCCTATTTTTTTGCAGACGGTAGAATACTATAAAGGGTACCTCTAATAATTCCTGTAGGATGGGCTTTAGCCCATGCTGAGTCGTTGCAATCGACGTTTTGATAAGCAAAAAATCGATTTTTAGAGGTTCCCTAAAGACTTTAACTAGTAGTCTGTCCGCGACACATTGTCTGGTACAGGGTGGCATGCTTACACGAGCCAAAGCGAGTTTAAGCATGATTGCCCTAAACATGGCCGCGCAAGCGTGGGCAGGGCACCCGACAATTTGATACGGACAGTGTACTAGTATCTGTTGCGGAAAGACGTTTTTTTTTAATCGTGCAATTTTGTATATTAGCGAAAACCTGTTTTTGTGCCGAAATACTGGATTCCCGCTTTCGCGGGAATGACAAAAAGTCGCTTCCGCAACAGGAACTAACTATAAAAAATAACTATTGCAATAGCTGTGCCAAAACTACGTTGACATGTAACACCTTCACTGGCAAAGACCTACGAAAACCAGAGATAAATCACCGCTATCAAATAAGTGACATAATTGTAATAACCTAAAGATATGTTACATATTTGTCGCTTATTACAACAGGGCAAAAAGCTGTCAACCAGCATATATTCCTCTCATTTCTACAATTTCCATTAATCTAATTTTAATAACCTGGCAAGATAATTATTAGTTAAATTATCACAACTGCAATTACTACAACTATTTATAAATTATTAATGCTGAACTGCTGCAAAAATAACCAAGTTACATGATTGTGATTTTTCGTACATATGTTACAATTATGTAATTTACGTCAATCATGAAATCGAGCTTTGGAGTCGCCCTTGGTTAAAAAGACTACAAAAAAGGAAACCGCCACCGGCAAAAATCAGTTGCACCACGAGCGGCATGTTCGTGAGCTGGAGGCGCTTTATAAGATCAGCCGTGTTTTGGCGGAGGGCAGTTCTCAGCGTCAGGTTTTTTCGGAAGTGCTCGATACGATGCATGAGGATTTGTGGATGTCGCGGGGGACGATTGTTTTGTTGTCACCGGACAGTAGCGAGCTTTCTATTGAAGTGGCGCATAATATTTCCGAACGAAGGCAGCGGGCTGCGCGGTTTCGGATGGGCGAAGGGGTAACCGGGCGGGTTGTGCAATCGGGCAAACCGGTGGTGGTGCCTAAGGTTTCGCAGGAGCCGCTTTTTTTGGATCGGCTCGGACGCGCAAAAAGACTCGGCAAAGATGAAATTTCTTTCATTTGTATCCCCATTAAAATTGGTAAAAGTGTTGTTGGCGCTTTGTCCGCGGACCGTTTGTTCGATGAATCCACCCCCCTGGATGAAGGTGTTCGGGTGCTGACTATCGTTGCCAGCCTCATTGCCCACGACGTAAAATACCGCCGTGCCGCCCAGGCCAAGCGTCGGGCTTTGCTGGATGAGAATCTGCGGCTGCGTAGCGAGTTGGAAGACCGGTTTCGGCCGGAAAATATCATCGGCAATTCCAACGCTATGCGCGAAGTCTATCGGGCTATCCACCAGGTGGCACCGTCGGACACCACGGTACTTATCAGAGGCGAATCCGGGACGGGTAAGGAACTGGTCGCCCACGCGATTCACTATACCAGCCCGCGGGGCAAAGGACCTTTCATCAAGGTCAACTGTGCGGCCCTGAGCGAAACCCTGCTGGAAAGTGAATTATTCGGACATGAGAAAGGTGCTTTTACCGGCGCCATCGCCACCCGCACCGGCCGAGTCGAAGAGGCCGGCGGCGGGACGCTGTTTCTGGATGAAATTGGCGATTTCTCACCGGCGGTTCAGGTAAAGCTGTTGCGTTTTTTGCAGGAGCGTGAGTTTGAACGGGTCGGTTCCAGCAAGACCATCAAAGCCAACACCCGGATAATCTGTGCGACCAATCGGAATCTGGAAACCGCGGTTCAGGACGATACTTTTCGCCAGGACCTTTATTATCGTATCAATGTTTTTCCGGTGTTTTTGCCGCCGCTACGGGAGCGGAAGGATGACATTTTGTTGCTGGCGGATCTTTTCGTAGAACGTTACGCCAAGAAAATGGGCAAGGATATTCGGCGGATCAGCACGCCGGCGATAAATATGATGGTGGCTTATCACTGGCCGGGCAATGTCCGGGAACTGGAAAACAGCATCGAGCGGGCGGTTTTGTTGGCCGACGAGGGCGTGGTGCAGGGCCGCCATCTGCCGCCCACGCTGCAGACCTCGGACGCGTCCGATACGACAGGCGCCGGATCGCTGACCGAACGGGTGGAGCTGTTCGAACGCGACATCATCATCGACGCGCTCAAACGGCAAAACGGCAATCTGGCAGCAGCGGCGCGGGACCTGGGTACTACCGCCAGGGTGGTACGTTACAAGGTGAGGCAACTGGGAGTCGACTACCGACGATTTCGTGTAAAACGGTAATCTTCCCTAACAGAAATCAAATCCAGCTAATCTAACTAGTTTACTGTTGCGGAAAGACGTTTTTTTTAATTATGCAAAACCGTACGTTAGCGAAACCCCATTTTGGGGCCGAAATACTGGATTCCCGCTTTCGCGGGAATGACAAAAAGTCGCTTCCGCAACAGGAACTAACTAATGAACTTGAAGGAAAGTGGGTAATTAGTGGGTTGGCCGTTGTTGGCTTTTATGCCATTGATAATTATCATGACGAGATTAAAAATTGCCAATCCAACCAGCAGGAAGAAGCCAATCACGACAAACAGAAGTAAAGTTGAGGCAATAAAGTAAATGGTAATCGAAATCTGAAAATTCAGAGCGGCCTTTCCCTGTTCATCAATGAAAGGGTGTTCATCTTTTTTAATCTGCCAGATAATCAGCGGCCCGATGATATTGCCAAAAGGAATGCCTACATACGTTGACAAGGCAGCGAGGTGGCAGAACATGGCCCACATTTTAACATCACTGTTGAGCGTCTCTGCGGAAGCATGTAAATCCGGTGCAGATTCGGCAGGATAATTCCCGTCCGGCAGGGGCGGCTGGGGGTTTACGTCCGGCCTATTGTCTGAGGTAGGGATTTTTTCGTCTTTATTATAGTTGTGGTTTTCCATTTAATTTCCTTTTCACTGTTTTTATGCAATGCCATCTTACTAGATTGTTACTGGTTTTTGAAAAGCTTCCTGATTAGAATTATACAGCAAAACGTCAATTCATCAATAATCAGTTTTGTACAATTTCGCTTAAGCGGCTCTGCGTGTCGCATTCCCGATCAGGTTGAGGGCAAACTGGGCGAAAATGGCACTTGGAATCCGCTGAACAATCAGTTAGAATTCACAGTCAGGTTATTACAATATTGGAGTGAAATATGTCTCAGCTTTCTAATTTACAGCGCAGTACGGGATTACCGGGTCTGGACCAGGTGATCAAGGGGGTGCTGCCGGGCGACAACTTTGTCTGGCAGGTGGATTCGGTGGAAGATTACCGGATTTTTGTGGAGCCGTTTGTTAAACATGTGCAACAGATGGGCAAGACGCTGGTTTATTTTCGATTTGCCGAACATGAGCCGCTGATCGAACCGGGTGAGTCGATTGAGATACATGAACTGTATCCGAGGGATGGTTTTGAAACTTTTGTCGCCAATATTCATCGGGTGTTAACGAAAATTGGATCACAAGGTTTTTTTGTTTTTGACTGTTTGAGCGACCTGGCGGAGGACTGGTACAGTGACCGGATGGTGAGTAATTTTTTTCGGTTGACCTGTCCTTATTGCCTGGACATCGGGAGCATGGCTTATTTTGCGTTATACCGGAATTACCATTCGATCCACGCGACCGAGCCGATAACCTGGACGACGCAGCTGTTTTTGGATGTTTTTCGTTACAAAGATGATATTTACCTGCATCCGGTGAAAGTGGAAAACCGCTATTCGCCAACGATGGACATGCTGCATGTCTGGCAGAAGGACGATTTTGTCCCGGTACGGAAAAGTTCGACGATTTCAGAAGTGTACATGTCGGGGGCCTGGTTTCAACTTCGGCCGTCGAGCCACAAGCTGGGGATCTGGAACCGCACGGTAATGCAGGCGGAAGATTTAATGAAGTCGCTGAGCGACGCTGAGATTAAAAGCGACCCCCAGGCAAAGAAACTCAAGCGTAAGCTGATCAGGATGGCTATCACCCGTGACAAACGGGTAAGCACTTTGGTGAAAAAATATTTGTCGCTGGAAGAAATTTTAAATATTACCAAGCGGGTGATCGGCACGGGGCTGATAGGGGGAAAGTCCGTGGGAATGCTGCTGGCCCAATCGATTCTGACCAAGGCCGATGAACGCTGGAGCAGGATTCTGGAACAGCACGATTCGTTTTTTGTCGGCTCGGATGTTTTTGTAACGTTCCTGGTCAGGAACGGCA
Source organism: Sedimentisphaerales bacterium (assembly GCA_030634605.1). Classification (GTDB taxonomy): domain Bacteria; phylum Planctomycetota; class Phycisphaerae; order Sedimentisphaerales; family SM23-30; genus JAFGSR01. The sequence continues at coordinate 1,369 of DAOWAK010000037.1, read as the reverse complement.
TCTGGTGGGGCAAAGACAAGCAAAAGGACATGAACTGGTTTTTGGAAAATTCCGCCCAGAGCCGCCGACAGATTTTGACGGGTATCTTTCCGGAATATATTGAAAAGCAGTTCGAAAACATTCTGGATTATTTTGGGCATTTTCCCTTTATTGTACGTTCGAGCAGTCTGCTGGAGGATAATTTCGGCAGCGCGTTCGCGGGTAAATATGAAAGTATATTTTGCCTGAACCAGGGTCCGCTCAACAAGCGTATGGAGGCGTTCAAGCACGCGGCGCGCACGATTTACGCCAGTGCCATGAGTGAAAAAGCCATGATCTATCGGGCTCAGCGTGGGCTGCTCGATCTGGACGAGCACATGGCGTTGCTGGTGCAGCGGGTTTCCGGCGGATTTTATAATAATTTGTTTATGCCCCAAGCTGCGGGTGTGGGGCTCTCTTACAACCCCTATGTGTGGGACGAATCGATCGATCCGGAAGCGGGTGTGGTGCGGCTGGTGTTCGGACTGGGTACGCGGGCGGTCGATTCCCACGACGATGATTACATGCGAATTCTGGCGTTAAACGCTCCGGAAAAATACCCAGCCGCCTCCGGCGAACAAATGCGTCAAATCACTCAGAAGAAGGTGGACGTACTGGATTTGGAACGCAACCAGTTAATGGAATACGATTTTGCCAGGGTGCTGGAGATGAGTCCGTCACTGCCGATAGACATCTATGCCACACGCGACCGGGAGCTTATGCAGCAGGCACAGGAAAGAAATCTCAAGGATGTTTTTCCGTGGGTGCTGACCTTTGACAAACTGCTGAAGGAGACGGATTTTATCAAGAACATGCGGGGCATGCTCCAGGTAATCCAGCAGGCTTATGACTATCCGGTGGACATTGAGTTTACGTGTAATTTTATCAACGAAAATGAATATCGGATTAATCTGGTGCAATGCCGTCCGTTTCAGATAAAAGACGGCGGCGAAATTGCGGAACTGCCTGGAGAAGTAAAGGATTCTGACATGGTGCTGCGGACCCAGGGGGCGGTAATCGGCCGCAGTCGAATTTGCAATGTGGATCGTTTTGTTTATGTGGTGCCTTCGATCTATGCTGAAATGCCTCTGAAAGAACGCTATGCCGTGGCACGTTTGATCGGCAAATTGATGCACATCCCGGAATTTTACCAGTCCCGGACGATTATGCTGCTGGGGCCTGGCCGCTGGGGAACCACCTCGCCGGAATTAGGTGTGCCGATTTCGTTTTCCGAGATTAATACCGTATCGCTGCTGTGCGAGATTGTCGCCATGCGGGACGATCTAATCCCGGATGTGTCGCTGGGAACGCATCTGTTCGGCGAGCTGGTGGAAATGGACATTCTTTACAT
>DAOWAK010000038.1 GCA_030634605.1 Sedimentisphaerales bacterium | reverse complement strand
GAGCTTCTCTCTGCCAATTCTGCATGATGGTTCTTTTTGCCCTTGTAACATTGGTTGAGAAAGAACCACTATAATCTCGCGGGAACGGCAGAGCCTTATGAATTCTCACCAGCAGAGCTGGTGGATTACTTTTGATTTAGAACTTCGGATTTAGGATTTCTTCAATATTCGTCATTAAATTCATGCTCAAACTAATTCGTCAACGCTCACCATCCCTTACCGCCTGCCAAACCACCCCCACCGACTCAAATTCAAACTTCTCCAGCAAAAACTCCGGACAATAACCAGCCACCGGCGAAACCACATAAATCTTGTGCTCCCGGAATAGCTCATCAATCCGCTCCTCACCGTAACCATCCAGATTGTTCACCGTACCATGACCCGGCACAATTGTCACATCAGGCCGCAAACCTTGAATCTGCTGAGCCCCCAGCAAAGCGTAAACCGTCGTGCCGTCCGCGTAGATCAGCCCGTTCTCCTCGACAACTTCCAAAGCTTCAACCGCAAATTGCCGCGGACCATGGTATCCGGTTTTCCAAGGCTGCAAAAACCAATCATACTCATCTCGATAAGGAATCTGCCGGGCCGTACCCAGCGACACCTTCATCTTACGCGCCGCACCCGGAAGAACCGCATAAACCGGAATCGTCGTCAAAGCAAAAATAATCATCAAGCCCGCCAAAATTTTCCTCTTGCCGCTCAACACTTCCCCCCACCTCAACAATCGCCAACTGCCCAATCCGATGAATATCGACACCATCGCATAAAATGGCAGAAAAAACGCGTACCTGTCCGGAACCGTATATCGAAAAGCGAACAGAAAAAACAATATCAACAACCCCAGAACCACATTACCGAACGCCCGCTCCGAACGAATCCTGAATAAAGCAAAAATCCCCACAAACCCTAGTAATACATTCGGAGTGGGAAAATTCATCCCGATAAACATAAAGTTCTCTTTGATGACCTTGGCCGTTAGTTGAGTATTGAGCACGTTGCTCTGCCAACTGTTCCCGAAAAGCGCCGATGATATCGTGCCCGCAACATCCCCGCTCTGTATCATGTTTTGAATAATCAGCCAGCCATAAGGCCCAAAACCGATCGACCATAACAAAAAAACCATCGCCACGTTACCGCCGCTGATTTTTTTCTTCGCCAGCAGAACCATCACAAAAACCACATAGCAAACCAGCGGTATCGAACCCCACATGTGGTTGGCAATCGAAAGCCCGTTAAGCAGCCCCAGCCAGTAGAGATATCCCACTCGCTGCGTTTTGCAATATTTCAGCAGAACCACCAGCTCCGCCAGAAAAATCGCCAGGTACAGCGTGTAAACTTCGGCAATACAACAGTGCAGCCAATGCGTGTGCGACAACGCCAGACTCATCGCCCCGATCAAAGCCGGAATAAACATCCCCGTCCATATCCGAACCAGCAAAAATAAATTTGCCACCGCCAACGCCCCCGCCACCGCGGATATCAGATTAATCCGAAAAAAAACCTCCCCCACCGGCACCGCTTTCACCAAAATCCCCAACAGGTGATACAACGGATGCGCCAACGCCAATCCCAGGTTCCCCTGAATCTCGTTATGCACCACCCGATATTGAAACATCCCGCTGTCCTGCCACAGCAATCCGGGAGCACAACTTATAAAATACAAAATCAGCCCCGCCAGCAAAACTGCTGCATATTCCCGACCATGCGAGATTTCTGATTGGTTTTCTTGGGCTATATCGTTGATTTGTAATTTGGTCACTAAAAAAAATAATTCCGCAAATACCCCTACGCCAGAGGGAAGTTAACCGTCGGGTGGCATGCTCAAGTACTCTTGAGCATGGTTTACTTGGAATTTGCTTGGTCCTGTTATTTATGAAATACCGTGGTCAGTTATCGGACCTGGGCGCACTCCGTCCCCGTCAGTTACCGCTAAAAATTAACGTAATCCTTTTAACTACAAGATATTACGCTGTTTCTCGCCTGGTTCTGATTTTGGTTTTTGGCTGCCTGATTTACTCTGAAAATCCCAACAACAAGTCCAAAAAACCAACCAGAAAAACGGTACACCGATTATCTCACCCTTGTGTCCGACTAAATGCATAGTTATCGGACCTCCAGGCTATATTTTCCAGCCTCTGTCGCAATGTGAAAAAACGACAGTAACTGCTTTAATAACAGTATTATCGGCAAAGCTGCGATAATGGTTAACCGCAGTTTTCGATAGTGAAAAAAAGGTTCCTGCACCTACCCTGCCGGAACAAGATCACCAGATAGAAAAGAAAGTTTCTATCCTGATTACCTGAACAGTTTCCATCTATATTACTCAAATCGACCGATTCGACTTGTCATGCCCGACTCGATCGGGCATCCAGCATTTCAGACTATAAACCGGCTTTCGCTAATGTGCAAATTTGCATGTTTATAAATGTTCACAGAAATAAATAACTCTGATGTCACCGCCAAAAGTCCCTGATGGACACAAAAATCCGCGTTCATCGGCGTCTATCGGCGGTTTCATCTTGATTACCGTGAACACTTACAAAAAAACGTCTTTCGCAACAGTAACTATTTGGTGATTCTCACACGCTTATATACGTGATTTTTATTGGTCCTGTTCACTCTAATTGGCTGATTATGCTTGAATACTGCCCCCGCCTTGCCGAAAATGACTTTATGAACCGATCAGCACGATTTATTAAAAGATTCATGGACATTGTTGCCATACTGCTGGTAAGCCCTTTGGCAATCCTGATCACCGCAATTGTTGCCCTGATTATTCGCATTACCTCCGGACCGGGCGTAATCTTCTCCCAACAGCGCGCCGGAAAAAACCTCCACCCCTTCGTACTCTACAAATTCCGAACCATGAAAACCGATACCAATCCCTTCGGCCCTTCACCGAAAACCGGCACCGACCCCAGACTCACCCACCTCGGACGCTCACTCCGCGCCAGCTCGCTCGACGAACTACCCCAGTTGTGGAACGTTCTCAAGGGCAATATGTCACTGGTAGGCCCCCGACCCCTTTATGTCGCCCAGGCTCAGCAATGGAACCCTCGCCAGCAACGCCGGCTCGAAGTTAAACCCGGACTCACCGGACTCGCCCAAATCAGTGGCCGCGGCAGCCTTACCATCGAAGAAAAACTCGAACTCGACGTTAAATACGTTGAAAACCAGTCACTCCTCTTTGACGCTAAAATCCTTTTTCTGACCCTCTTCGGTTTCTTCCGCCCGAAAGATATTTATGAAAAAAAGTTTTCCAAAAATCAAGACACATGGACACCAACGGAGTAACTGATCTTTGTGCGGCATAGCGGGAATAATTCATTTCGACACCGATCAACCGGTCAGCCTCAGCCAGCTTGAGCGCATGGCTGCCGTTCTGGCCCATCGCGGGCCGGACGATTCAGGATTCTACCTTGACCAGACATCCCAACGCTGCGGATTGGCCCATCGCCGGCTCTCCATCATCGACCTCGAAACCGGCCACCAGCCCATGTCCAACGAAGATCAATCCATCTGGATCTGCTACAACGGCGAATGCTACAATTTCGAACAACTCCGCTCCGACCTCGAACAACGCGGACACCGCTTCAAATCCCACAGCGACACCGAAGTAATCATCCATCTCTACGAAGAATTCGGCACCCACTGCCTCGAACACCTCCGCGGCATGTTCGCCCTGGCCATCTGGGACCAGAACAACCAGTCTTTGTTCCTCGCCCGCGACCGACTGGGACAAAAACCCTTATATTACTCCACCCACCAGGGCCGCTTCATCTTCGCCTCACAACCCAAAGCCATCCTCCAAACCGAAAACTTCCCCCGCAATCCCGACACCGCAGCCATAATGCAATACCTCTTACTCCAATACGTCCCTCACCCCCAAACTGCTTTCGCCAACATCAAACAACTCCCCCCCCCCCACAGCCTGATCATCGACTGCAAAAACTTCTCCTCCGCAACCCCCCAACGCTACTGGTCCCTGCCCGCCGAACCAACTTTCAACGGCTCCTTCGAAGACGCCCAACAAGCCGTACACGAAGAACTCTCTCACGCCGTACGCATGAGAATGATCAGCGATGTCCCCCTCGGCGCCTTTCTCTCCGGCGGACTCGACTCCGCCATCATCGTAGCCCTGATGAGCCAAGCCACCGACCACCCCGTAAAAACCTGCTCCATCGGCTTCGAACAGGACCTTTACAACGAATTACCCTACGCTGCTCAGGTCGCCCAAAAGTTCAACTGCGATCACGCCGAACACATCGTCCAACCCAACTGCGCCGAAACCGTCGAAAAACTCTGTTCATATTACGATGAACCCTTCGCCGATTCCTCCGCCCTGCCCACCTGGCACCTTTCCCAATTGGCCCGCTCACGCGTAACCGTTGCCCTAAGCGGCGATGGCGGCGACGAATGTTTCGGCGGGTACGACCGCTACCGCGCCCTCCATCTCACCGAAAAAATAAACAACAATTCTCTCCTTCGCTGGCTCGCCCAACGAAAATTCTGGCAAAAGCTCCCCGCCTCCGAACATCACGCCCGCCTCGATCGACTCAAACGCCTCCTCGCCGGCGCCAACCTGCCCCCCCACCAACGCTACCTCAAATGGATGGCCGTTTTCGATCCCGCACTCATAGAAACCCTCTGCTCCCCCAACTTTGCCTCGAACAATTTCTCAACCAACCAACTCTGGCAGCATTACGCCAATGATTTCAAATCCCCTTCTGCCGGCGCCACCACTTCTGCCCAACTGATACACCAGGCCATGCAATCCGACGCCTCCAACTATCTGCCCGGCGACATCAACACCAAAATCGACCGCGCCGGCATGAGCACCGCCCTCGAACTACGCAGCCCCTTCCAGGACCACAAACTCATGGAACTGGCCCATTCCTTACCCACCCACTTCCGACACAACGGTCGCCTGGGTAAACGGATTTTACGCCGCACTTATCGCAACTCACTACCCGAAAATATTCTCCGCCGCAAAAAACTGGGCTTCGGCGTCCCCGTCGGCAACTGGTTCCGACACGAACTGCACGAAATCTTTACCGACACCGTCCTCAGCCGCCGCGCCCTGCAAAGAGGATATTTCAACCGCCCCGCCATTGAAAACCTCCTCAAAGAAAACGACCAAAAACGCGCCGACCACGGCCACCGACTCTGGTCCCTGCTCATGCTCGAACTCTGGCACCGAAAATACATAGATTTGCGGCAATAAACAACATAGTAACACTTTTGCCGGGTGGGTCATTCCCGCGAAGGCGGGAATCCAGTATTTAGGCTTGACCAGTCGAGGTCAAAAATATATACCACATGAGGAATTCTTGGCCAAGATTATTGGACCTGACAATTTCTACAATCTCTGTTTGGCCCGCGGGCAGGAATTTGTTATGATACAAACTCGCCGCCGGATATTTCCGATAGCATAAATGTCCGTAACTATAGAATTTAACCGATTGACAACAACCAATAGTCCGCTAACTGACACAAAATAGTAAAGTCACGGTTTTCAGCACAAAAAATAATGGCCAAGAAAAAAAAGATCATAATTTTTTTCCCCTGCGTCGGCAGAAGGGTCGTCCTGCTCAACAGCTTCCGCCGGACCGCTCGCCAACTGGGTCTGAACGCCAGCATCGTCGGTGCCGATTCTGACGAATTCTCCCCGGCCCTGCAGTGTTGCGATCGTAAATACGTCGCCAAACGCGTCTCCGATCCCGGCTACTCCCGCGAAATGCTTTCCATCATCAAACACGAAAAAGTTGACCTGCTCATCCCGACGGTCGATCTCGACCTGGCCATCTGGGCCCGGCAGCGCACAAAACTCGCCCGCACCGGCTGCACCGCTCTGATCTCAAAACCCAAAGTCGTCGAAATCTGCCAGGACAAACGCCTCACCTACCAATTCCTCAAAAAACATGGCTTCGACACTCCCAAAACCATCTCCGCCCGCCAGGCCCTCCGACAAACCCACCCCCAGTTCCCCTGCTTCCTCAAACCCTGGGACGGCCACGCCAGCCGTGGAAACTACATCGCCCACAATCGCGACGAGCTCCGCTTCTATTCCCGCCACGTACCCAATTGCATCGTCCAGGAATTCGTCATCGGCCAGGAATATACCGTTGATGTACTGGTGGATTTCGACGGAAACGTTCGCTGCACCGTCCCTCGTCGCCGCATAGAGGTCCGCGCCGGTGAAGTCAGCAAAGCCGTCACCGTAAAACACCCCCAAATCATGCAGCTCTGTCAAAATCTCATCCAAACCCTAAAAGCCGGACCCGGCATCATCACCATTCAGTGCTTCTTAACCGACGACGACCAAGTCAAAATTATCGAAATCAACCCCCGCTTCGGCGGCGGCGTACCACTCGCCATCAAAGCCGGGGCAAATTTCCCCCGCTGGCTACTCCAAATGTGGCTCGGACAAAATCCACACATCGACCCCTCCCGCTGGCGTGAAGGGCTGATGATGTTACGCTATGATGAATCAATCTGGTTTCAAAAATAAAAAACTTATTAACCGTTCACAGAAGAAATTTTCAACGGACTACTCAGATTCAGCTATAAAATTTCATAAAAACCATGAAAATAAATTCAAAACTAAAATTCTCTGTGTTCTCTGTGCCCTCTGTGGCTGCCTTTCTTCATGAGCTTCATGGCTAAATTATTCCGTGAACATTTACAATACCTTTTTTGAGCAATTAAATGAATATTCTGGCAATGCTATTTGGTTCTGAAATATCTCCAGCTGAAATTATCGCCCGGTATTGGCCGATTTTCCCGGTAGCTTTTCTGGTCGCCGTTATAGCAACTCCCCTGTGCCGAAAATTCGCCCTCCGTTTCAATATCGTTGACCTGCCCGATCAGGACGTCAAAACTCATTCCCATCCCACCGCTTACCTGGGCGGCATCGGAATCCTGCTCGGCTTACTCGCCGGACTTGCCGTCGGCTTCTACATCCTGCTCAAACAACAGCCCGCCCTGCCAAATCTGGCAAATGAACAGCATCTCGGCTTTTTCGGACGCTGTCCCGACTGGCTCATTCTCTCGGGAGTTGCCCTGGGCGCAATTATCGCTTGTGTCGTCGGCGTACTCGATGACATTTACGACATCCGACCCCGCAAAAAATTTCTCGGCCAGGCACTCGCCGCCGCCGCTCTCGTTGCTGTCGGCGTCAGGCCCAACCTCGGACAGTTGTTTAACACCGTGGGGATGGAATTGCCCGCAACCATTGAATTTATTCTTGCCGTGCCCATCGTTTTGTTCTTCATCCTCGGTGCCACCAACAGCCTCAACCTGCTCGACGGCCTTGATGGTCTTTGCGCCGGCGTCACCGCCATCATCGCCATCGCTTTTTTCCTGGTCGCCTGGGGCCTGGCCAGCTGGGGACACAGCCCCGTCGGCGATCCCGTCCGCCTGATTCTTTGCCTGGCCCTGGTCGGCGGAACTCTCGGATTCCTACCCATGAACCTACACCCCGCCCGAATATTCATGGGCGACGCCGGAAGTATGCTGCTCGGCTTCATCGCCGGAGCTTTGATGCTGCTTTTTGCCGAAAAAATCGGCGGCTGGACCATTGGTGCGATTGTCGTTTTCGGCATGCCCATACTCGACACCGCCGTCGCTCTGGCCCGGCGTTTCATCAACAAACGACCACTCTTTGCCTCCGACCGCGGACACATTTACGACCAACTCATGGACCGCGGAAACCCGCTCAAAACCGTGGTAGCGATCAGCTACGGCTTAGCCGCCCTCTACGCCTTAACCGGCATCCTGGTAAGCCAACTACGCTTTCGCTACAGCCTGCTGGTCTTCCTGATAGTTGTCGCAACTTCCGCAGCCGTCACCTGGCGTGGAGGATTCCTCAAAATGTGGATTAAAGAAGCCCCCCAAGACTCCCCTGACAAAAAAACCTGACTACCTTCCCCCCATACACAACCTCACATCATTACTCCGCAGGGTGGCATGTTCAAGTACTCTTGAGCATGGTCGCCTTGGAATTCGTTTAGCACGGTAGGGTGGGTAACAAGGTT
>DAOWAK010000089.1 GCA_030634605.1 Sedimentisphaerales bacterium | reverse complement strand
TAACCGGCTTTGAGATCCTGCATGTTGTCTCCGGCGATGGCGGCGGCGCAACAAACCACGGCACCGATGATAATAGCGGCGGGTGGGCCGTTTTCGGCGCCTTTGCCCATGAGGAGCAGTAACAGCAGTGAGGAAACCAGTACGGTGGAGATGGTGACGCCGGAGATGGGGTTGTTGGATGAGCCGACCAGCCCGGCCATGTAACCTGCTACGGCGGAGAAGAGGAATCCGGTGATGAGCATGGTTACGGCCATGGTAAGCGAGATGTGAATCTGTCCTACGAAATGCTGATATACCAGAAACAGCGGCACTACGGAGCTGACGATTAGTATGATGACCCATTTCATGGGAAGGTCTTTTTCGGTGCGGAGAATTTCATCCTTGCCGACAGTCATGTTCTGATAGGCTTTTAAGCCGCTGCGGATTCCGCTGAACAGGGAGTTGCGCAGTTTGAATACGGTCCACAAACCGCCGATGAGCATGCCGCCGACGCCGATGTAACGGGTTTTGGTGGACCAAATTTCGTTGGCCCAGTGCACCGGCGACATTAACTGCCCAGCCAGATCGTGATCGATTGGATAGGTTCCCCAATCCTGTCCTGCGGCGCAGATGGGTATGGCAAAGAGCCAGTTGCACAATCCGCCGAGAAATATAAGTACGGCGATGTTGGCCCCGACGATATAACCCACCGAAAGCAGAGCGGGACTGAGATTTGATCCGAAATAGCCTAGTGAAGAACCCCCAATTCTGGTTGCCCATTCGAATTTTCCATGCCAGATTTTCAGTCCGGCTTCACCGAATTTGAAAACGGCGCCGGCGATAGCGGCCCAGGCGATGTGCTTGATGTCGGATCCGCCGCGTTGTCCGGATTTGAGTACTTCGGCGGTGGCGATGCCTTCGGGGAATTTTAGCTTGCCTTCGACGATGAGCGCGCGGCGCAGGGGGATGGTGAAGAGTACGCCGAGCAGTCCGCCAAATCCAGCGATGACGGTGACCCAGAGGTAATTGAATTCCTGCCAGAAATCGAGGATTATCAGGGCGGGCAGGGTGAAGATTACTCCGGCGGCGAGCGATTCACCGGCGGAGGCGGCGGTCTGGACGATGTTGTTTTCGAGGATGTTGTGTTTTCGCCATAAGCGTAGGATTCCCAGCGAGACGACCGCGGCGGGTATGGAGGCGGAGACAGTCATTCCGGCGAAAAGGCCGAGATAGGCGTTTGCGCCGGCGAGGATTACCGCCAGGACTATGCCCAGCACCACTGCTTTGACGGTGATTTCCACGGTCTGCTCTGAATGGTTGTTCATTGTGAAACCTCCTGATCTCAAGGAATTTTATGAATAAGTTGCCGGTTATTCTACCTTGGTTCGGTCTTGACCGCAACCATCTGGAGATTTAGCGAAAAATCTGTTTTTTCAGGTGGAATCCTGCTAGAATGGGTGCTGAGGCGCCTGTAGCTCAGTCAGGATAGAGCGACGGTTTCCTAAACCGTAGGCCGCAGGTTCGAGTCCTGCCAGGCGTATTGTGGAGTTGTGTCGGTTTCAACAGTGGAGTGATCAGGTTATTGGAGGGGTAGAGAGCTTGGCCGGGAGGCGGTGGTTTTGTCGATAAGCGGATTGCTTGCGGAGCAAGAGTATTTTGGGAACGAATGCTGTTTGCGAGGTGGTCAGGTTGTGAGGGCGGGTGTTTGGTTTTGTTGCTGTAGGATCATTTCGGTGAAGCTATTGGTTAGATCGGGATCCATAGTGATACCGGTTTCGTTGCGCATGATGGCGATTGCTTTTTCGGTGGGCATGGCTTTTCGGTAAGATCGGGTGGAAGTCAGGGCGTCCCAGACGTCAGCGATTTGTAGGATTCGGGCGTGGAAAGGAATTTCGTCGCCGCTGAGGCCGTCGGGGTATCCGGAGCCGTTGTAATGTTCATGGTGGTGTTTGACGGTTCTCAGGATGGGGTCAAGAGCGGTGATCGGTTCGAGGACGTTGAAGCTTTTTACGGGGTGAGTTTTAATGTGTTCAAATTCTTCGTCGGTGAGCCGTCCCGGTTTGGTGAGCACTTTATCACTGATGCCGATTTTACCGATGTCGTGAAGCAATCCGGCCCAGTGAAGATGCTCAACCTGTTTTTCGTCGAGTCCGATATGGCGGCCGAGCTGGCAAGCCAGGTCAGCGACGCGAGTGGAATGACCGCTGGTATATGAGTCTTTGGCTTCCATTGCTCTGACAAGTGAGATGATGTTCTGTATGAAAGATTTTTGCAGTTTTTCGGCGTAGAGCAGGTTGCCCAGCACAGCGGAACCGGTGTCGGACAAAGAAGCGGCCAGGTTCATTTCCAGGGCGGTGAAGGGTTCTTTGGTGTTGTCGCGGGCGAAAATGATGGTTCCGAGAGATTCGATTTCGGGATCATTAGCGGTCAGGGCGACAGCGAGGACGTTTCCGCGGCCGTTGTGGTCGTGATTATAGGAGCCGTTGTAGCCAATCATATCGACCTGTGAATGTTCACCGCTCGAAAACATTTCCAGCAGATCACTTTGATGTTCATCAAAGAAATTTTGTGCCTGGATATGGTTTTCATTTTTGTACAGGCCGAAGAGCACGTTGTCAGATATTCTGTTATTGCCGGCGGAAGAAAAGTGTTGGGTGATCAAGCCCTCGTAATAGGTGAAGCTGCTGTCGATGATGTCGCTAATGGCATTGGTAAGGACGGTCATGGCCTCGGTGATGGTTTTGCAGCAGGCTACTTTTGAGATGGTGGAGAAGGTGGCGTTGATTTGTTCATAATAATCCAGCAGTTCTTTGCCGAGCATTTCGTTATCGGCGGCAATTTGTTCGAATTGTTCAATAATGGCGGAGATTTTTTCGGTAGCAGTTTGTGGTAATTGAGAGAAAACCAATTCTGCCGGGGGAGATGTTGGAGAATCGGGCAGTTGTTGAGTATGGCAGTTACTTTCCTGCCATAACTCGAGCAGGTTATGGATCAGTTGTTTGCTGGTCTCGTTCATGTCGAGAGGACCTTTTGCTGGTCAATATCGCCAATTAATTCTGTCAGTACCTTGGGACTGAAGGGTTTGTTAAAAACGTGAACTTTAGGATTGTCGATCTGGCTTTTGATTTGTCCGGCATCACATCGTGAGGTCATCACGACAATGGTTTTTGGGGAGTTGGGTAATTTCAAAGCTTTTTCAATCAATTCAATGCCGTTCATCAGTGGCATGTTGACATCGGTTATCAGGCAATCGTAGCTGTTTTGCTCAAGAAGCTCCAGTGCGGACCTGCCGTTGGCAGTGCAAAAAATCTCGTGTCCCTGGTTTTGCAGCCACATACGGATGATCAGATGAATCTTCGAGTCGCCGTCGGCAAGCAGGATGTTCATGTAACTAAAGTCCTATATTACCAGATACTAAATATGTTTCTCACGTAAAGTCAAATCGGTAGATAATTTGGCTATCTTAAGTTGAATAGTAAGCGTTCACGCAAAAACGCGGTTTTTACACCAAAAATGTGGTTTTGCCTCAGAAGATTAAAGAAATAGCCTATTTTCGTGCCGAAAAATGTCCATTTATCGCCCCAAAACGCTGTTTTTCCCGGTGAACGCTTACGTTGAATATTGATCGATATCGGTCAGAATATGAGGAATTACCGGTTCGGTAGGGGGGGGGTGGGAAAATTTGAGAGGCAAAGGGAAATTGTCTAACCTGGAAAGTCGATAGGCAATGTGAGATGTAATAGTGTAAATATCAGACATAAATCGCCAAAAATTATCTTGCGGTGATCGAGAGTGGATTCGAGAACTCAATTTAAGCAGTGAATTTAACCTGAAAATGGTGAATTGCCCATTATAAGTACGTTGCCTGTGGAGTTTTAGGGCTTAATCGAGTTCGAAATGACTACGTAAGTGAGCCTGAATAATGACTGACACAAATGGAAAAGAAAGTCTGGCTTTGGTGGACCAGGGTGCTGTTCAGCCGGTAAAGCCAAGGTCCACTAAAAAGGCTGAGACACCGAAAGAGATGGTTTTGTGTGTTTTATGTGGTGTTATCCTTGCCGGCGGCGGATTAATTGCGTCAATGGTGTTTACGGTCCGGAAATATCAGGGTAGTGTATCGAGATTTGTGTGGGATGCGGCCTGGGCCGATTTTAACAATTCAGCCACTGCTCCGGTTCGGCCTGATCGACCAGATCAGCCCCCAAAAAACCGCAAAAACAACCCAATATCAGACCCGCCAATGTTATTTTCCCGAAATTGTTTTCCACGAGAATTCTTTTTGCGATAAGTTATGTTTTAACAAGGTGTTACGTGAATGTCCGGCTTGCAGATTTGCCCCTGGTGTCGACACATATCCTCCGCCGGGGCTTACTCGTATTAGGCGCATAACACCTCACCTGATTACATGAAAAAACTATTTGTTTAGGAATTTCCAGCAATTTTTCCTCAGAAACTAAAATGTACTTCTATGGCTCCCACTAAATCGTTATTATTAAATGTTGATACGGTAAAAAGTTATGCAAAAAAAGACCAAAAAAACCGGCAAAACCAAACCTCCTGGCCGCGCTTCCGCCGCCAAAGCCCGAAAAACCAAATTTCTCAGTGCCGAGCCCCAAACCCGCCTGGTCCCTCGTCTCCTTCGTGCCCACCGCGCCCGCATCGGCAAACACTGGACCTGGTCCGAACACATCAACCAGGAAAACGAATGGTGCTTCGTCAAAAAGGGACAACTTTGCACCAAACTCGAGGATATCGAACTTATCGCCAATCAGGGCGACTTCTATTTCGTCCTCCCCGGCCAGTGGCACCACGAAATCGTTCTCAGCGACAGCCTCGAATTGATCACCCTGCGTTTCGATCTCATCGACGAAAATTCCAGACCCTGCTGGTTCCTCAATCCCGATCGGCTCAATGACCAGATGATTCGCAATCCAGATCAGGACCTCGTGGAATTATTCGAAAGAATCCTGCAGCTCGGTTGGCAGGAAAAACCCGGTTCCGATGAAATCATCGAAACCATTATCCTCCAGATGATCTGGTTCGTTCGTCAGAAACTCAATCAGAACCTACCCAAACCCAATCCCGAAAACATTTCCCGCCGTCGAAACTGGCTCGTCGAACAGGCCATGGAATACATCAAACAAAACCTCCACACCAACTTCACCATTTCCCAACTGGCCCATTCCTGCTGTGCCAGCCGCTACCATCTTTCCCATGTATTCAAGGAAACCATCGGCATGCCTCCCCTGCAATACACCCAACGCCTCCGCATTGATCGCGCCAAAGACCTCCTTGCCGACGATGCCCTCCGTATTTCCGAAATTGCCCAGAAAATCGGCTTCAAAGATCCCTTTTACTTCTCCCGACAGTTCAAAAAATTAACCGGCCATTCACCCCAGACCTATCGTGAAAAATTACATAATCCAAAGCAGTAAAATACCTAATTATATTAAAAAATCCCGAATTTTATCATGGTCAAGGAAAATCACTTTAACATCTTCATCAGTGCCGCCGAAGCTTCCGCCGATGCCCATTCCGCCCGGCTAATCGACGAACTCCGCCGCCAGATACCCCAGATCCGCTGCTCCGGCCTCGGCGGCCATGCCATGGCCGACGCCTCCTGCCAACTGCTCGAAAACCTCGTGGACCGCAGCGCCATGCTCACCCACGCCTTCAAACAGGTCGGCTTTTATTTCCGCCTGCTCCGCCGCGTCAAACAGCACTTCATCGAAAACCCACCCGACCTTGTCATTGTCGTTGACTCACCCGCCTGGAACTTCCACGTCGCCAAAGCCGCCCGTCAGCTCAACATCCCCGTTCTCTACTATATCGCCCCCCAGCTTTGGGCCTGGGGCGCCTGGCGAATCAATAAACTAAAACGCTCCGCTACTCGCCTGGCCTGCATCCTGCCCTTCGAACAGCAGTGGTTCACCGAACGAGGCCTCAACGCCGAATACGTCGGCCACCCCCTCTTCGACGATGAACAACCCATCGACCCCGGCGACCTT
>DAOWAK010000072.1 GCA_030634605.1 Sedimentisphaerales bacterium | reverse complement strand
GATCTGCTGGTCTCGTTGCACGCGGATCGTGCCGAAGTCTATCTCAACCGGGGCGGCCTGCGTTTCGCACGCCTGGCGCCGGGAAACGACCGGCCGGCCGCACAACTCGATCACCATGGTTCTGCGGCCTGCGACTTCGACCGTGACGGCGACTGGGACGTCTTCGTCACCACCGGTGCGGACTCGGGCGAGGGATTCGCGCACAACCAGCTCTGGGTGCAGTCGGCACGGGGGCAATACGACGATGCGGTGGCCGCAGGCCTGCCCGGCTCGTTGCTGCTGGTGCGGATTTGGCTGGACCGGCCCCCTTGTTCATAGCCGAATTGATCGGCTGGGCGCCTCGAAAGCCATTAATACCATAAATGTTTGTCATAAGAGTGTTTCCTTCAATTATTCTGCAAATCTCTTACCCCGGGGCTACCTGCCCGCACCACAACATATGGTAACGGTTTACCCCAGATAACCTGATCCTTGGTTCTTATTCCTGCCATGAAATTTATCGACGGTCAGGTTCAAAAAACTTGAGAAAAACCACAGCTAATCCGCAGGCAAAACAGCTCATTTTCAGTATAATCAGGCTGGTTAGGCTTGGGTTATCGGCCTTGAACAACGGTTATTTTCCCGGTAGTCCCAATTGGCATTAATTAACCCAGCCAACATGAAAATAGGCTGGTTTTTCCGACGTGAAGGGCCTATAACCTTCTCTACAATATGTAGTTGTGAATTTTCGGGGTTTTTATCGGCTCTGATTTTATTGCCGATTGTTGCTGGTTTTTGCTAGAATGATTTCCGAGCGGCCTTGTTACCGCCCAACAGAGCTGTCCGGCAATGAAACAGTTAACTGCGGTAGCGGCCTGTTTTTGTGCCTTTTGAAACAAAAAAAAATTATGATTATTAAAAATGGAGTAATTTAATAGATGGCGCGGGAGAATTTTTACAAACTTTTAGGCTTGGCACGCAACGCCTCCGCTGCGGAGATCAAAAAAGCTTATCGTCGCCTGGCCCGGAAATATCACCCTGACACCGCCGGGAACAATCCACAGGCCGCCGAGAAGTTCAAGCAGGTCCAGGAGGCTTACGACGTGCTCAGCGACACCAAAAAGCGGCAGGCCTACGACCGGTTCGGCCACGCCGGGCTCAACATGAACGGCCAACCGTTCCCCGGTGGTGGCCCCCGTCAGTGGAAAAGCGGCTCCGGACCGGTTGAGTTCGATTTGTCAGACCTGTTCGGCGGCGGTGGGAGAAGAGGCGCCGGGGGCGTCGGCAGCATTTTTGATCGGCTCCGCCAGCAAGGCCAATCCCCTGGTGGTTTCGGAACCGCACCAGGAGCACCTGCCCGAGGCGCCGACATCGAACACAAGGTTTACGTCAGTTTCGATGAAGCCATCCACGGCACCTCCCGAGACGTGGTAGCCACCATACAAAGCCCCGACGGCCGCCAAAAGCAGGAACGCATCACCGTTAAAATCCCCCCAGGCGTTGACCAAGGCTCCAAGGTCCGCGTCCGCGGCAAAGGCCAACCCAGCAGCGGCGGCAACAACGGCGATCTGATTATCAAGGTCGAGGTTCAGGAACACAAATTCTTCCGCCGCGATGGCAGCGATATCCATCTCGATGTTCCGGTAACCGTTACCGAAGCTGCCCTCGGTGCCAAAATCGACGTGCCTACCCTCGCCGGCACCACTACGGTAACCATTCCCCACGCCAGCAGCTCCGGCCGCAAGTTAAGGCTAAAGGAAAAAGGACTCCGCAACTCCAAAAGCGACAAATCCGGCGACATGTACCTGACTTTAAAAATCGTTCTCCCGGAAAAAATCGGCAAATCTTCACGCGAACTGCTCAAAAAATTCAACCAAAATAATCCCCAGGATGACATCCGTAAGCACTGGAAATAAGCTCGTTTATTTAAAAGGGATAACCGTTTGAACAGCAAATCCGGAAAATTCAGCCCCGGTAGCCAATTCCTCAGATCGGCTGCGGGAATCATTCTCGCCCTGGCCCTGCCCCTCTGCTGCCTGGGCGACGATGGTAATCAAGCTGACCCCTCGGAATCGTCCGCAAACACCAGCACTGCTAAATCAGAAACTTCCGCCGGCCAACCAGCTACCGCTCAGGAAAATCCCTCGCTCAAGCAGCGGCTAAGCGAGGAAGAACGGGAACAGGAAAAACGCGAACTCCGGATTATGCTTTTTACCTCGATCATCATTTTGAGCGGTTTTTTCCTGGCGGTTATTTTGATTACCCTGCTGCGAATCGGCCGACGTTACCGGCGCGCCCACCAGCCAGGACGCGGTAAAGAGCCCACAGAATTGTTCGACGCCTGGAGTAATTATCGCCTGGATGAAGACGCGTTTGATTCAGATGAATCAGACAATCAAAAATCGTAATCCAACAACCCTGATTAACACATTAAATCGAAACGAAAGATACCCGTGATGAAGGTCCAAAACCAAAATCCCCAACGCTCCAGCCGATCTTTTTGCCTGGGCTCCGAACGCCGACTAAAAAAAACCGCCCAGTTTGAAAAGGTTTACTCCAGCCGCCAGAGCATCTCCGACGGGCGGCTGGTGGTTTACGCCTTCGCCAATAACACCGACAAATCCCGCCTGGGCCTCTCCGTCAGCCGCAAGCTCGGCCCGGCGGTGCTACGAAACCGATACAAAAGAACCCTTCGCGAAGCGTTTCGCCGAACCCGGCATGAAATACCCACCGGTTACGATTACGTACTCATCCCCCGGCCTCAATCGACAATCTCCACCCGCCTCTACTGTGATTCACTGATACATCTCTGCCGAAAACTCCACCGACGCATACAGCAAAAAGAAAACCGTCCTTCTAAAAAATAAAGTGCCCCAATGGCTGACAAAGATTCCATAACTAAAAAATTGAACCAGGCCGCTGCCTTACCCTTCAAATGGCTGATTCGCTTCTATCAGTTGGCTATCTCGCCCTGGCTGGGATGGAACTGTCGCTTCGAACCATCCTGCAGCAGTTACGCCTTGGCGGCCTTGCGACGGCATGGCTTAATAAAAGGTCTCTACCTCGCTCTGCGTCGGCTTCTCCGCTGCCATCCCTTCTCCAATGGCGGGCACGATCCAGTTCCTTGACAAATAATTAATTATAGTTTAGCATCTCAAACGACCGTTTCGACTTGTCATGCCCGGCTTGATCGGGCATCCAGCTGCAGGGTGGTTTTTAGCCCATACTGCAAATCGCTCTGAAATAAACAAACAGCCGGGAATTTCTCATGGCCAAACTAACTAACATGTCAGAAGTCGCTCGCAAACAACTGCTGGACCGCATCGAGCAACTGATCGAAGAGAATGATTTTGAGGAATTACGCCAATTGCTCAGCGAATCACGCTCTTCCGACGTGGCTGAAGTCGTCGAAGTGCTCGACGAAATTGCCCGGCAGATTTTGTTCGATCTGCTCGACCCGGAAGACGCCGGTGAAGTGCTCGAAAAGATCGACGAAGCCACCCGTACCGAAGTAGTCGAAGACCTCACCAACGACGAGTTGACCAACATCGTCGCCACCCTGCCCCCTGACGAAGCCGCCGACGTGGTCGCCGACCTCAGCGATGCCCAAACCGAGGAAGTGCTCGACCACATTCCCAAAGCTGAATCGGATCAGATTGAAAAGCTGCTCAGTTACGACGAAGAAAGCGCCGGCGGCATCATGACCCCGGAGTTCGTCGCCGTTAACGTCAGCGGCACCATCGACGACGCCATCGAACAGATCCGTCGGGCCGACCCGGAGGAAGATTTCTATCATGTTTTCGTGGTGGACAGCAATCGAAAGTTCAGAGGTACCGTGGACATCCAGACCCTGCTGCGCCGCCGCCCCGAAACCGCCATTGCCGACGTGCTCGAAGAGGAACTGCCCACCGTCGTGCTCAATACCGACCAGGAAGAAATCGCCAATATCTTCCGCAAAAACGACCTCATCGTCATGCCCGTTCTCGACGAAAACGGCATCCTGATGGGACGAATCACCGTCGATGACGTGGTTGACGTCATGGAAGAAGAAGCCGAGGAAGACGTCCTCGTCATGGCTGGTACCCACCCCGATGAGCTCGACACCCCCAAAATCCTCAAAGCAGCCTCGGTTCGACTGCCCTGGTTGCTCACCTGCATGATCGGTGCCATGATTTCCGGAATTTTCCTCATATCGATTTTTAAAAACCAGTTCCAGGAACACGAATGGATCAGCATCTTCATGTTTTTCCCTGCCATTTTAGCTCTCGGCGGCAACAGCGGGCTGCAAACCTCCACCATCGTCGTTCGCGGCCTGGCCACCGGCGACCTGGCAGCCCTGAATATTCACCAGGTTTTCATGCGCGAGGGACGGGTAGCTGTCATCGTCGCGATATTCTGCGGATTCATCGCCGGGGCCGTCTCGGCCCTCTGGCTTTCGATCCATCCCGGCGGCCTGGGACCCGGCCGAGGTGCTATAATGGGACTTTCCATCGGTCTGTCCATGTTCTTCGGCATCATTCTCTCCACCACCCTGGGGCTTTTCCTGCCCTTTTTCTTTCGCCGGGTCGGCATCGATCCCGCCATCAGCTCCGGCCCACTCGTCACCACCGCCAACGACTCCCTGGGCTGCCTCACCTATTTCAGCCTGGCACTACTGCTGCTCAGATGGCTCGGCGGATAAAAACGCCGGCCATTAGATTCGTAAAGTCTTTGTAAACAAGACTTTAAGGGTTATGCCCCGGAGGTGATCCAAAAAAACATCCTCGCTACCAAAATTACCCCTCAAACCAAAATATTGCCGGAAATCCATTTGACAGAACAATTTCTATCATTATAATACTATGTTTCCCGAAGGATCCCCGGATTCAGCGGGTTACTAAATTATTAATGGTACAGATGACAACAGGAAAAATTTGAAAATGCATGCTAAAGCTAATTTGCAGAAAACTACTTTGGTTAAACCAGGCCAGACGGACCCCAAATGGTATCACGTTGATGCCGGCGGTCAGATATTAGGTCGCCTGGCTACCCAAATCGCCACCGTCCTCATGGGCAAACATCGCCCTGAGTACACCGCCAACGTGGATACCGGCGACTTTGTTGTCGTAACTAATTGCGAAAAAATCCGCGTAACCGGCCGCAAAGCCGAAACCAAAATCTATCAGCATTACACCTATCACATGAGCGGCCGCAATGTTACCAGTTACGCCGATGTAATGAAAAAGAAGCCGGAAAAAATTATCACCGAAGCGGTTCGGCGGATGCTGCCCAAAAATAAAATCGGCCGGCACATGCTTTCCAAACTCAAAGTTTACAGCGGCTCGGATCACCCCCACACCGCTCAGGGACCCCAACCACTGGAATTGAATTAATATACTAACGAAATTCGTAAAGAGGATAAAACGTGACAGAAGAACAGGCACAAAGCGCACCGTTGATCGATCCGGAAAAGGTTAAAGCTGTGGTCACTCAGGCTCCCGCCGAGGAATCTCAGGATGTTCAACCCGTCAAAAGAAAACCTACCGCTGCCGAGCTAGGACCCAAAGAATTCTGCTGGGGAACCGGTCGGCGTAAAAGTTCCGTCGCCCGCGTGCGTATCCGACCGGGTAGCGGAAAATTTCTCATTAACAAACGAGAATTCGATAATTACTTTCCCGGCCTGCGCGACCAAAACGATATCCAGAGGCCTCTCTCTGCTACGGATTCGCTGGGCAAGTACGATATCTGGGTAAACGTAATTGGCGGCGGAACCACCGGACAGGCCGGTGCGGTTTTGTTGGGACTGGCTCGGGCATTGATCGTGGCCGATCCGAGTAGCTTCCAAAACCTCAGAGACGGAGGATTCCTCACTCGTGACAGCCGAGCCGTTGAACGTAAAAAATACGGCAAACGCGGAGCACGCCGTAGCTTCCAGTTCTCCAAACGTTAATCCAACCGCCCGAAAAATTTTCAAGCTCCTGCTCATTTCGGGCAGGAGCTTTTTTTATGGGAATTTCTATTGATTACCGTAGGATGGGCTTTAGCCCATGCCGACCTAATAAAATTAACGAGCCACATCAGGAAAAATCATGATTAAAGTAGCGATTATTGGTGCGTCGGGCTATACCGCCTGGGAAGCAATTAAAATCCTCCTGCGGCACAAACAAGCACAGTTGACTTACCTGACCGCTCTGCCGGATGAGTGCGGCCCGGTTACGGAAATCTTCCCCGCTCTGCGCGGCCGACTGGACCTCACCATCGAACCGGTGGACCTGAACAAATTGTCCGAACTGGCCGATGTCGCCCTCTGCTGCCTGCCTCACAAAGTGTCCATGGATTATGTTCCCCAACTGCTCACCGCCGGATTAAAAGTGGTGGACTTCAGCGCCGACTATCGCATCCACGACGTTGCTTTGTACGAACAGGTTTATCAGGTCCCCCACACCGACCAGGCCAACCTGCCCAAGGCCGCCTTTGGTTTGCCGGAACTGTTTCGCAAAACAATCGTCGGTGCCGATCTGGTCGCCAACCCCGGCTGCTACCCCACCG
>DAOWAK010000010.1 GCA_030634605.1 Sedimentisphaerales bacterium | reverse complement strand
GTCTTCGACGATATCGGTGCCGGTGCGACACTAACAGGCCAGGACGTCGATGCTCGCCTTACGCCGGCCACGCCGCTTATCGCGTTGGCTGGCGGGGCGGGCATCGATAATTTATCCGGCCTGGTCATCACTAACTCTCTGGTGGATTCGACGGGGAACATCGATCTGTCCACCGCACAAACTCTAGAAGACGTTTTTAATGCCATCAATAACGCCGGCGTTGCAGTTCGTGCCGAAATTAACTCTGACGGCACCGGCATCAACGTTCACAACCTGCTGAGCGGTTCGGAAATGTCCATCGGTGAAAACGGCGGCACTACCGCAACCGATCTGGGTATTCGATCGATGGGGGCCACTACCAAATTAGCTGATCTCAATGGTGGAAAGGGCGTGCACCCCGAAAACGGCATCGCTGACCTTCGAGTTACCGATCGTGCCGGGAATTCCTGCGATGTCAACCTCGATACTGCTGTAACCGTGCAGGATGTCATCGACCTTATCAACGCTGCGGCTGCGGCTGCTATTCCTCCTGCTCTGGTAACTGCCGATTTGGCTGCTACCGGTAACGGTATCGAACTTACCGATTCATCCGGTGGCGGCGGTCCCCTAGGCATCACCCGAATCAGTAATAATGGTTATTTCATCGAGGAAGAGCTCGGTCTGGCAAAATCCGTCAACGCCAACACGCTTACCGGGGATGATGTTAATCCTGCCAAACCCAGCGGACTCTTCACCGATCTGATTGCCCTTCGTGACGCTTTGCTGGCAAATGACGACACCGCTATTTCCGATGCCGCCAATGCCATCGAGGCCGACCGTCAGGCCGTCAGCAACATGCGCGGTGGGGTCGGGTCCCAGATGAGAGCTCTGATCGACAGAAAAACACAATTGGAAGATAATGTTCTGGCTACCGAAACCTTACGCTCCGACATTCGCGACGTCGATTTTACCGAAGCTATTACCCGCTATCAAAATCTCTACACGGCTTTGCAGGCCAATCTCCAGACCGGTAGTCAGCTATCCAATATTTCGCTGCTCGACTTTTTAAGATAAGGATGAAATATCCCATTTTTCGAGTTGATCTGAAAAAGGCAGCAGGAAAATGAAAAAATAAACAGTAAAAAATCAAATTTAAAAAAAGCCGGAGGATTCGGCGCGAGGTAATGATTCTCGTAAATCTAATAGGCTCTGAAAAACTGTGCGAAGAAAATGTTATAGCGGTTAAATTGGCCGAAAACACAATTTTGTCAGAGCAAGATAACCAGGATGGTTTCCGCTCAATTGAGCGGGATGGAGGTTCTAAAAAATGAAAATTCAGACAACACGCTTTGGCCTGATCGAGGTGGATCAAAGCAGACTACTTAAGTTTCCCACCGGAGTTCTCGGTTTTCCTGATATTACCGAGTATGCTCTGTTGCAAACCAACGATGAGGGAAACTTCTTTTGGCTTCAGGCCGTCGATCGGTCCGATGTCGCCTTTGTCGTCTGTGATCCACTGCTGTTTGTGCCCGATTATCAGGTTCCTATTCGGCCTGAGGATTGCGAACAAATCGATCTCAAAAGCATGGATGAAGCTCAGGTCCTTATCATTGTCAACAAGGTTGACAGAACGCTCACCGGCAATGTTCAGGGGCCTTTGGTGATAAACGCGATCAATCGAACTGGCAGGCAACTGGTGCTCTCGGAAAAGAAATACAGTACCAGGCATCCGCTGATCAATCTGGATTCTCCTCAAAGGCAGATTTCCAAGACTGCTTGATCCTGCCTGTTTAGGCCGAGACTTTTTCGGTTTCTTTTGGTCGGCAGGAATGGAGACTCTTCCGCGGATTGTAGATTGACACGCTTGTTTATCACCACCGCTCGCAAGGAAGCGAGTTGGGTAACTGCCCAATACGGGCTCAGGAGCAAAGGATGCTGGTTCTAAGCAGACAAAAAGACCAGACAATAATGATCGGTGATAATATCGAAATCACCGTTGTGGATATTCGAGGTGATAAGGTCAGACTGGGCATTACCGCCCCATCAAAAATACCTGTTCACCGCAAGGAAGTTTATGAATCGATCAAACAGGAAAACAAAGCGGCTGCCAACGTTACCTTGGAGGATATTACTAAGTTACCTTCAGGAAATGGCACCTCTGGAAAACCTGATACTGATAAAAAAGGATAATGGTAAAGAATGAAATTCTTTAAGATCGAAAAGTGAATTGTTAATGGTTGTTGCCGTAAATGGCATGTGGGTAATAACGAATATGTTAGTTATGGTAATGAGAAATAGTAACCGGGATGGTCGGAATACTCCGATGCCGCAGGAAGGAACCGCGGGATATCCCATATCAGACATGAAGTCAGCTGTTATTTTCAGCAGCTAGTCATGGAGGATTAACGATGGCTAGAATTAATACAAACATACCGGCTCTTGCAGCCCAAGCTAATCTCGCAAGGTCCACTCGTGACATGAACAGTACCTTGCAGCGACTCAGCAGCGGCCTGCGCATTAACCGAGGTGCCGACGATCCCGCCGGATTGATCGCATCGGAGACGCTCCGCGCCGAAATGTCCAGCATTTCGCAGGCAATCGATAACTCACAACGTGCTTCAAACGTTATCGCCACTGCCGAAGGTGCCCTCGCCGAAGTTGCCAACCTGCTGGTCAACATCAAGGAGCTTACCGTCGAAGCCGCTAACTCGGGAGCTATCAGCCGCGAAGAAATCGAAGCCAATCAGCTTCAGGTAGATTCCGCTATTGACAGTATCACCCGTATCGCCAATGCCACAACTTTTGCCGGACTGCATCTGCTCAACGGGAATCTCGATTACATCACCAGCGGAGTTGCTACTTCAGCTGTTACCGCACTTGACGTTTATAGTGCTATGCTTGGTGATCAGAATTACATGGCGGTTAACGTCTCCGGCGTGCTTTCTGCACAACGAGGACATCTGCAGTTCCAAACCAGTCAGGTTGATAACTCGGTTACCCTGGAAATCGCCTCCAATCGCGGTGTTGAAGTATTCAGCTTTGTTTCCGGATTCCGTTCTGAAAATATGGTTTCGGCAATTAATGCCGTCACCGCCGCTACCGGTGTGTCCGCGACCTTCATAAACGCCGGAAATCATGATTCCGGCGTAATCTTCCGCAGTTTGGACTACGGTTCCGATGCTTATGTTTCCGTACGTTCTTTACCAAGCAGTTCCGGTACTTTTACCGCTTATGATTCTACCGGCGCCACTGCTATGCAACGTGATTCCGGTCGCGATGTTGTTGCCACTATTAATGGTGCCACTACCGTCGGCAGCGGTCAGGAAATCACCCTCAATACTGGCAGCCTCGATTTGCGTCTGAAACTCGCTTCTCAGTTTGGCGCCGGTAATTCCACCACTTTCAATGTTACCGGTGGTGGGGCCATGTTCCAGCTCGGCCCCCATATCAACGTCTCTGAGCAGGTCAGCCTGGGCATCACTTCGGTGGCTGCCAGCCGGCTCGGTTCCATCGCAACCGGTTTCCTCAACGAAATCAGTACTGGTGGTACATCTTCACTCGTCGCCGGTGCATCTTCCAGTGCCAGTGACATCATCGAAGAAGCTATCAGTCAAATCTCCGTCCTTCGCGGACGACTTGGTGCTTTCGAGAAAAACACCCTTGATACCAACATGAACTCCCTGAGAATCACCCTCGAAAACGTCACCTCCTCCGAATCCGCCATCCGCGACGCCGATTTCGCCGCCGAAACTGCTGCTCTGACCCGCAGCCAGATTCTAGTAAATGCCGGAACTTCTGTGCTGGCTCTTGCCAACCAGACTCCGCAATCAGTACTGTCACTGCTGCAATAGTCTGATAATATTTAATATACCGATCACAAATGAAAACACCATGTTGCTCAATTTGTAAATCTAAGCTTGTCCTCGACCCGATCGAGGATCTGACAGCCCTTTAGGAAAGGCCCTGTCAGGCATTATGATACCCATTGGGTATAAATTATCAGAAAAGAGCATTAATTAATAAACAAACCGATTGGTTGGTCATTGTTACGGCCGCCAAAATCGGTCATAAAAAATAAACATTCTGGTTTGGATATAGTTTTTGCGCGTGCCGCCCGCCTGGGCTGGAACTAACGTCCTTTGGTTCCTTGCCGCTCGCATCAAACATAATCCTCTGTGACAAGGCACAACCCTGGCAAGTTGTGCCTCTTTTTTATGCGCTCATATATGCCTGTTCGCCAACCCAATTCAGCCTTTCTTATAGGACCTGTCAAAATAAATATTATTTTTTGTTTATGACCAAAAACGCTGTTTTTAGCTGATAATCAAGATATTTGCTTTTTGCCCGTCCCATAAGCTACCTCTCATTTTAATTGCTAAAGTAGCCTATAAACCCACGACGATGACAGCCTTGCAGGAACAGAAAACTGATTTAAACAAGAAAACAAACAGTTAATTTGTCCTGAACAGGTGACAGAAATGACCAAAAATAAAAAACCATTATTATCTATTATTAAAGGTGTCGGGGAGAAATTGCCTATGGCCTAATATGATAGTTGGTTGCGGCCCGCAGATCCGCAACTTCTTTCAAGTAGTTTAAAATTGATTTTGAATAAACACTCAGGTGCCTGTGGTATTTCAGGACTCAATCTGACGGAATAAACTCACAGTTGAGCGCAGAAAAACTGTGATCTAAATCGTGCCGTCATACCCAGCAAACGAGTCGGCCCCGAGCACCAAGCCCTTTTTTGGAGGTAAAAAAAATGAGCAGAATTAACACCAACGTAACTGCGCTCACAAGTGCGCGAGTATTAAATCTAAACACTGCTAATCTTAACAAATCTTTGGAAAGATTAAGCACCGGCCTGCGAATCAATCGTGGTGCCGATGACCCCGCCGGTCTGATCGCTTCGGAAAACCTTAGAAAACAGATTCGCGGTACCGAAACCGCCATCAAAAATTCCGAACGTGCCATTAACATCGTCAGTACTGTTGAAGGTGCTCTTAGCCAGGTCAGCTCTATGTTGCTCGATCTGCAGTCCCTGCTCGGCGAAGTCGCCAACAAGGGTGGAATGAGCACCGAGGAAATCGACGCTAATCAGTTGCAGGTCGATTCCATCCTCAACAGCATCGGCCGCATTTCCAACGCCACCGAATTTGAAGGCATCAAACTAATGAACGGCAACCTGGGTTATACCACCAGTGGTGTTGATTCCACTATTCTTGCCGATGTCAAAGTTAATGCCGCCAAACTCATCGATGGTGCCACCATGACGGTTGATGTTGCTACTGTCAATTCCGCCGAAACAGGAATCGTCTATCTCAGTGGTGCTGTCTCAACCACTGCCTTGACCATCCAGGTGGGTTCAAACCGTGGTAATACCGAACTGACTTTTGCCGCTGGAACCACCGCTGCAGATATCAGAACGGCTATTAACGCCGTTGCTGAAGTAACCGGTGTTTCCGCGGGTACTTCCGGTGCGGTAACCCTGCTGCGTAGTAAGGATTTCGGCTCCGATGCCTATACCAGCGTTGAAGTGCTAGCCGGAACCCAAACCGGCGGTACTCAGGTTATGCAAACTTATGCCACTGGTACAACCAGTGCGAAAAATATCGGCCGGGATTACAGTGCTTCCATCAACGGTACATCTGCGACCGGTGTCGGTAAAAAACTGACCCTTCGTACTGCCATGCTTGATGCCGAAATCGACCTGGCCACTGCTGCCGGGTTATCTACTGCTACCGAAACCTTCTACATAACCGGTGGTGGTGCTGACTTTGCTATCGGTGCAGAGGTTACCGCTCAGGGTTTGGAATCCGTTGGTATTCAGAATATCGCGGTTACCAATCTGGGTAATTCAACCGATGGTTTTCTTAACACCCTGAAAAGTGGTGGCACTAATTCTCTAAGTTCCACCAACCTCTACACGGCCCAGAACGTCGTCAACAGTGCTATTAAAGACATATCCACCCTTCGCGGTCGTTTGGGCTCCTTCCAGAAAAACACCCTTGAAACCAACATCTCCGTTCTGGAAATTACCAAGGAAAACCTCTATGCCGCCGAGTCTGCCATCCGCGATACCGATTATGCTGCAGAGATTTCCAACATGACACGATCACAGATTCTGGTCAATGCTGCCACCAGCGTACTGTCTCAGGCCAATTTTGCCCCGCAAAATGTCCTTCAGTTGCTTGGCTAACGCGTTTTGACCTTTGCTGGGTGGTAATGACGTGCACATTCATGTGGCACGGGTTACCTACCAAGCTTGCCCACTCCGGCAAGCTTGGTAGGGCCCGGCCACTTTTTTTTTGCGCCGACAGCTTCGCCGGAACATCAATCTCAGGAGAATCGTCCGGGATTATGAAACATGCACCTTTGGACTCCATTCCGATTGCGATCAGTTGCAGTGTATTCTGACCGCTGAATTTACCTGGGTAATTAATCGTTCCCAGCAATTTATCTTCTCAATTCACGCTGGCAGCCTCATTTAAACGGGATTAATTTCTTTTTATTGCTTCATGAACATCTTTGACCTTTGCGTAATATTATCGGACCTGGCATCCCCGTTTTTCGCCCAAAATAACAATTTTATGCCCGGTTCCTCTGGGACGGACAACAACTGGATTTACTCGCCTTTTACGTCCTATAAGACAAAATTTCGAAATATTATCGCCCTTACTAAAGTTTTTTGCCATACCTGTCGAAATTCTCAAAGCAACGGGCGATAACAAAAGCCAAAAACAATTCCGGGTTGTTAAAGCTTTTCGCCCCAGCGAGTCTTAAAAAGACTCATGGATGAGCACCGATCAGAACTCAGTTGGACTAAAACCTGACCTGATCGGAGGTGAAATGGAGTTTGCAACGGAGTTGCTACTCATTTCTTATTTGATTCTGTCATCAAAGACAGATCATCCGACATACATCAGTCGGCCTGCTGCCGTGAGGTGGAACCCGCCACGCATGCCTGAACACGGTATTCACCAATCCAGTTTTTTAATTAGAATAGTGTTTGTTTATTCCTTCATCTTGTGGCTAAAGAAGGAATTCACCTTTTACAGACCGGTTTGTTTCCGACATAGGACGGCGAAATCATGTGGTTTCGCGCCGGAACATACTGCTTGTGTAACCCAAACAAATAGCCAAATATAAATAATTGTTTGGGATCGCCAGGACTGTACAGGACGTATAAAGTCAATATATATCCGATTATCGCATATAGTTGATTTTATGCCTGTCTTGTCACGGAGGATAAGCCATGTCACGTATCAACACGAACATAGCATCGATGAATGCAATCAGCAGACTGATTGCAAACAACAGCGATCTAACTACCCGCCTGCAGCGTCTCTCTTCCGGGTTACGCATTAATACAGGCAAAGACGATCCCGCCGGGTTAATAGCCTCGGAAAATCTCCGCTCGGAGATAGCAGGCATCAATTCTGCTATCGATAACTCTATCCGGGCTTCCAGCGTGATCGCGACAGCAGAAGGCGCCTTGAATGAAATCTCTGCCCTGTTAATTGACATCAAGTCGCTGCTGGTTACCTCGGCAAACACCGGGGCATTGTCAACCGAAGAAGTTGACGCCAATCAGTTGCAGGTTGACTCTGCCATTAACAGCATCAACCGCATCGCTAATGCCACCGAGTTCCAAGGCTTTAAACTTCTTAACGGAAACAAAGCCTATGTAACCAGCTCCGCTGATGCAACCATTGTCGACGATCTCAAGGTAAACTCTGCCAAATTGATCGATGGCGCTACTATGACCATCGATGTACAAACGGTTAATTCCGCCGAAACCGGAATAGTCTATCTCAGTGGTGATGTTTCAACCACGCAGTTGACACTTCAGGTTGGCTCTAATCGTGGTACCACCGAATTAACTTTTGCCGCTGGCGCCACCGCTGCCAATATCAGAACTGCTATTAACGCAGTTGCTGAAATCACCGGTGTCTCTGCCGCCGTTTCCGGTGCTGTTACTGTATTGCGTAGTCAGGATTTTGGCACCGATGCCTATACCAGCGTCGAAGTTCTCGCCGGTACACAAACCGGGGGTACCCAGGTCATGCAGACCTATGGTACCGGAACTACTACTGCCAAAAATGCCGGCCGCGATTACAGTGCTACCATTAACGGTTCAGCTGCTATCGGTAATGGTAAGAAACTCACTATCCGTACTGCCATGCTCGATGCCGAAATCGATCTGACTACCGCTGCCGGACTCTCTACCGCTACAAGTACATTCTATGTTACCGGCGGTGGGGCTGACTTTGCCATCGGTTCCAAGGTCGATGCCATCGGTCTCGATTCTGTTGGCATCCAGAGTGTCGCTCCCAGTCAGCTCGGTGATGCTAACGGCACACTAAACACACTAAAAAGTGGTGGTGCAAACGCCCTGAGCGGGGACAATCTCTATACCGCCCAGAGAGTCGTTGATGCCGCCATCAAAGATATTACAACTTTACGTGGCCGTCTCGGTGCGTTCCAGAGAAACATTCTTGACACTAATGTCAACAGTCTGCGCGTTACTCTCGAAAACGTAACTGCTTCTGAATCGGCAATCAGAGACGCCGATTTCGCCGCCGAAACTGCCGCGCTTACTCGATCACAGATCCTGGTTCAGGCCAACACCTCGGTACTTTCGTTGGCCAACTCCATGCCGCAGAGCGTCCTGGCACTGCTCGGCTAAGCCGACTCCTGACAGCTTACTTGTCAGTTGAGTCGGCCAGTCAACAGCCGGGCAATTTTACCTGGTTGCGCTCGACTCGCACGTCGGTAGTTGTCAGGAGGCTCATGCTTTGCCTAGTAGTGTACTTAACGGGGACTCGGTCCGTGAACCGGGCGGATCTGGTCTCCAACCGAGTGATTGCGGGAACCATGCGGAGCTTTTAGACGGCCTGCTTTTACTCGGTCAATGAGGCTTCGAGTTACTCTCGATGCTTCTATAGAGGCCCGGGCCTCTGGTAGGGAAATATTTCGTCTGACATGGCAGATTTGTTTGACCCTACTATGAGGCCCTGGCCATTTTTTTTGAATTTCTTCAAAAAAAAACATCATTTCTAGTCATTTCTTCTGGGCACCTTTAGTGCTTATTCCCGCCTCAATCACATAAGACCCTGAAATTAAAGGTTTTATGCTAACTTCTGTCCCGCCTGCTCAATCCACCTTACCTAAAGTGTTCCTCTTTAATAACCGATAAACATACTAGGACCTTGTTTGTAGGCCCAACAGGGATTCTTTGTTTATTTGGCCCTATAGGAGCGGCTCATGGGTACTATTAGTTCAGGCGTAGGAATTATGTCCGGCATGGATATTCAGGCCATAGTCTCTCAGCTCATGGCTATTGAGCAGAGGCCTAAGGACCTGATCTCCCAGCGCATCAAGACCATCACCGCCCAGCAAACCGCTTTCATGACTCTTCAGGCCAAAATCATGGCTTTGCAATTGTCCGCCTCAAATTTCAACAAAGAATCGGTTTTTCAGCAAAAGGCCGTCAATGTTTCCGACGAAGACGTCCTTTCCGTTACTGCTGATAAAAACGCTACCTTGGGCTCATACGCTTTCCGCGTCAAGCAGCTTGCCACCAACCATCACCTGGTTACCGGCGGATATTCCAGCTTAAACAGCAACTTCGGTATCGGAACCGTATCCTTCGAAATTGGCAACGGCCAGGTCGGAAAATCCACTGATCTCAGTTTCATCAATGGCCAGCAGGGGTTCCAACGCGGAACCATCACCATAGACGACCGTGCCGGCAATTCTTCTGAAATTGACCTTTCTGCCGTGCTGACCGTTACCGATGTTCTTGACAAAATTAATGCCGATACCACCGTCAATGTCACCGCTTCGGTCGATGGCGACAGCATCGTTATAACCGACAACAATTCCGCTGCCACCGGAACTCTCTCTATTACTGGCCAACCCGCTCAAAGCCTGGGCATTGCCGGTACCACCTCTGGCACAGAAACCAAAATCATCGGCTCCGACATTCACTACTTAACTGCCGAAACCAAACTTGACCAGCTCAACGATGGTCTCGGCATACGTGGGTTGGGTTATGGCGCCGATCTCATCTTCTCTAACGGCACCGAAGATTTCCTCTCCGTCGACATCCGTGAAAAAATGTACAAAGAAATCGGCGAATTCAGTGCTGAAAATAGCACTACCCTTCAGTCATTAAACAGTGGGCAGGGAATTCGCCTCGGTAAATTCCGCATCACCGATCAAAACGGGCGTGTCATTGATATCGATCTCAATGAATTAGCACAAAAACCCGAACTTCAGGACAAACCCGTCACTCTCACTCACGTTGAGGAATTTATCCAGGAAAAAGTAACCGAAAAAAACGCCGAATTGAATCCCTCCGGTGAACCGGATTTCAAAGGTATGGACATCAGCTTTGTTTTCGGTAGCGCCGACCACATTACCGTTACCGACAACAGTAAACCTTTCAGTAATAACTCCGAAGCCGAACGAAAAAGTCACTTCATCGTCGAAGACCTCGACGGTGGCTACGCAGCTGCCGACCTGGGTATTGTCGATGACATCAGCGGCGACAATATCCATGGCGAAGTCATCTGGAAAATGGAAACCCTTGGCGACCTCGTCAATGCCGTTAACAATCATTGGGACAATTGGGACTCTTCACTCGTCGGTGATGACAAAAGGCTCGTCCAACTCAGCATTGACCAGACCGGCGACAACGTCTTACTCAACTACAATGGCTCCGGCACCCTTTCTCTTAGCCAAACCGACACCGCCGTTGACCTGGGTCTCATCGATTCCGATGGACAAACACTCGCGCAGGGACGCCGACTCATCGCCGGACTCAACACCGTCAT
Source organism: Sedimentisphaerales bacterium (assembly GCA_030634605.1). Classification (GTDB taxonomy): domain Bacteria; phylum Planctomycetota; class Phycisphaerae; order Sedimentisphaerales; family SM23-30; genus JAFGSR01. Next base: position 2,060 of record DAOWAK010000010.1, on the reverse strand, counting down.
GCTTCGGTCGCTAAACGGTGGCAACGCCGGATCAAACCAGATTACCCACGGTGGCCAGATAACCATAACCGACCGCGACGGCAACAATTCCACCATTGATCTTACCCATGCCTTTACCGTCCAGGACGTCATCAACGCTATTAACGCCGACGAAAATATCAACGTTACCGCTTCAGCAAATAAGGTCGGCAACGGCATAAAAATATCCGACAACTCCACCGGCTCCGGTAACCTTATTATCGATGATGCCGCCGGCAGCACCCTGGCTCAACAACTGAATCTTACCGTCAACGACGCCGTCTCCTCTGTTGACAGCGGCAATCTGCAACTGCAATACATCTCCGAAGCCACCCGCCTCGACGATTATCGTAACGGTGGGGGGGTAAGGCTTGGAGAATTCCACATCACCGACAACAACGGACAGAAATACACAGTTGATATCAGCAACGCCGAAACTATCGGCGATGTCATCGATAAAATTAAACTCGTTACTCCCGACACCATCGTTGCCAGAATCAACGATAACGGTGATGGTCTGGTCATCATCGATGTGCCTGAAAATAGTCCCGAAGACAGTGAGGGTAACCCGCTCTTTGAACAGGCTCCCCTCAAAATCACCGATGTCGATGGTGGTTATGCCGCTTACGACCTGGGCCTGCTTGGCCCTGTCAAACAGAATGCCGATGGCTTTTATCAGGTTGACGGCTCTCTCGAATTCAAACTCGAAGTCGGCGGCGGTGACACTATCGACGACGTTGTCGCCAGAATCAATGACGCTGACATCGGCATTAAAGCTTCCATCATCAATGACGGCAGCGCCAACAGCCCTTACCGTCTCAGCTTCAACAGTGAAGTGTCCGGTCGAGCCGGCTCAGTCTACATCGATCCCGGTCAAACCTCCCTCAACACCCAAACCCTTTCCGAAGCGCAAGACGCCATTGTCCTCATGGGCGGCGGTGATGAACAATCCGCCTTCCTCGTCTCCAGCAGTTCCAACACCCTCAAAAACATTATCAGCGGTACTACCCTCGAACTGAAATCCACCAGCGATTCTCCTGTAGATATCACCATTTCCGAGGATCTCGACTCTATCGTCGAACAGATGAATTCCTTTGTCGGGGCTTACAACGCCATCATGGACGATATCGACGCCAACGCCAGTTTCAATCCCACCACTTTCCAAAGAGGTTTGCTCTTCACTGAACACACTGTTTACACTGCCAAGTCCATCCTCCAGACTCTGCCCTCCCGCGTCGTATCCGGTTTGCAGCCGCCTTACAACATGCTCTCCAGCATCGGCATCTCCTTTGCACCGCTGGGCTATGAAACCGGCACCGATGCCGCTGGTGAAACCTCAAATTTCGCCGTCGCCACCACTCCGAAACTGGCTTTCGACGAAACCAAATTCCGCGATGCTTTCGAAGATAACCCCGACGCTGTTACCGAGCTGTTTACAAAAGCGGAAACCGGCATCGGCGATTACATTGCTGGCCGACTCAACGAACTGGCCGACAACACCGAAAGCACCATGAAACGCCGCGTTGACGCCATGCAAAGTCAGCAAAGAATGTTCGAAAAACGCATCGAATACCTGGACGAAATTCTCGCTAACAAGGAAGATCGGCTATACAAACAATTCTACGCTATGGAAGAGGCCCTGGCCGGCATGCAGTCCCAGCAGGCAGCCTTGGGTGGCCTTAGCGCTATGGCTGCTTCAATATCCAAAAGCTTTGGCTGATTAATGTAGAGCCAATTAAACCATTGCCACTGTTTTAAATTTTCATGAATCCCAATAACCCCAACACAAACGAATATCTGAAAACCAAAGTTCTCACTGCTTCACCCGAACAGTTGCAACTCATGCTCTACGACGGCGCCATTCGCTTCTGTGAACAGGCCCGCTTCGCTATCGAGAACGAAAAAATAGAAGAAAGTTACAACTTCATCTCCAAAGCTGAAAAAATCGTCATGGAATTATGCATGTCCATGAAGGAAGATGTCGCTCCCGATACCTGCACCAACATGCGCCGGCTATACATGTTCTGCTACGACCGCCTGGT
>DAOWAK010000144.1 GCA_030634605.1 Sedimentisphaerales bacterium | reverse complement strand
CACCTCACAAAATACTGCAAAGATAATGATTATAGGCCTTTGATTTGATCGAAAATTCATTTTGTCAGAGTAAATTCGAATGAATGATTGCCCGTTTGGTATTTAATACTTCAGTTCTGGCATTATCTGTTCGATATGAAAGATAGCTGCAATGCGGTTTGACTGATATTAAGCCATGTGAAGAAGGAAGTATTATTTTGCGCGCTTTAGTAATAGATGACAGAGATACCAATCGATTGATACTGTTAAAGTTCCTGGCCCCCTGGATGGTAGGCGATGCCGCCTCTGATGGTGAAAGCGGTATTGAGGCCTTCGAAGCGGCTCTCCAGCAAGGCAAACCTTATCAACTGATTTGTCTGGATGTTATGATGCCCGGAATGGACGGCCACGAAGCCTTAGCCAAAATCCGACGGATCGAAAAAGATGCGCAAATCCCCGAACAGGACCAAGTCAAAATCCTCATGACCACCGCGGTCGATTCCCCCAACAGTATCAACGAAGCAACCAAATTAGGCGCCGATGGCTATCTGGTCAAGCCCGTACGCAAAACCAATCTGATCGAAGAATTGGAAAAGCTCAATCTGATCCCCGGCGGCATCTCCGCTTAGTTAGTTCCTGTTGCGGAAGCGACTTTTTGTCATTCCCGCGAAAGCGGGAATCCAGTATTTCGGCCCCAAAATGGGGTTTCGCTAACGTACGGTTTTGCATAATTAAAAAAAACGTCTTTCCGCAACAGTAACTAGTTATTCCGCACCTAGCCAGACAAATTCAAAAGGCCCCAATTCCACACGACAGCAATGTTTTTTTTGTGGGAAAAATTTACGCCCGCTAATCAAATCAACCAGATTATTCACCTCGAACCCGCACAACTGGTCACCATCCAATTCCAGAATCAACTTCTCCGGGTAAACATTATGCAAAGCCAGAATACTGCTGCCGGATTGGATATCACTGCGCTGCACCGCAAAACACCTCTCATCCAGAAAATGAATTTTCTGTTCAGCCAGCGGGTGGAAAGCTTTTTGTTGGCAGCGTAATTTCAGCAGATGATCATAACGGCTGAAAATTTTCGCCCGCAACGCAGCAGGATCGTTTAACTGCTTTTCAACCTGCTCCATATCCAGCTTTTCGCGGTTGATACTGCGCGCCTGGCCGGTTTGTTCTACCCCGACACTCCAGTTCCGCGAACCCAGCAGTGAATGAATGTAAACCGCCGGCATACCCATCAGCGCCAAAGGAATACTCTGGCTCAACATAAAACGATCGATAGCGATCCGCTCATCGCCCAGCAGACCGGGGCCATTCAGAGCATCAAAATAATTGATATTAAGCTCATAAGGAATCGGCTGACCATCCTGATCATTTTTATACGATACCGCCCCACCATTTTCACTCGCCCGCTCCACCAGTTTTCCAAATTCCTCCGCAGGCAAAATGTCCGCCACCGGCCGCACACCGATCCCGTCATGACTGGCGGTAAAATTCAAAAAAGTTGTCTCACTCGACACCGGCCTAATACTGTCCGCCCATCGGCTAAGGTATGAAGCGTCCCCGCTGACAATGCTGTACAAAACCAGCGGCGGCAAGGAAAAATTATAAACCACCTGGGCCTCGTTGGAACCGTCACCAAAATAAGAAATGTTATCCTGATGCGGAACATTCGTTTCCGTCAGAAGCAAAAAACCGGGAGCGGCCATCTCAACAATGTCGCGCATCAACTGAACCACCAGATGAGTCTGGGGCAGATGAGCGCAACTGGTTCCCAGCTCTTTCCAGAGATAAGCAATCGCATCCAGCCGAACCATCCGCCCGCCCCGACTGACATAAAGCAACAGAATGTCCAGCACCTCCAGCAGCACCTCCGGATTGCTGAAATTAAAATCCAACTGATCGGCACTAAAGGTGGTCCAGCACCATTTCTCTCCAGCCGCGGTCTCGAACCGATGCAGCAGCTCACTGGTCCGCGGCCGCAACACACTCGAAGTGTCTGTCCCCGGATCCAAAGCTATGAAAAAATCCTGATACTTCGGATCACCAGCCAGAAACCCCTTGAAATAATCACTGCCCGCCGAAACATGATTCAGCACCAGATCAAAACAAAGATCAACATTCTCCGCCAGCGCCGCCACATCCGACCAGCTGCCGCATTCAGGATTAATCGCCCGGTAGTCAATCACCGAAAAACCATCGTCGGACGAATAAGGAAAACAGGGCAGCAGATGCACAATACTGACCAACTCCTTAAGATAATCCCCCACAAAACTGTTCAGACATTGCAGCGGCGAACTACCCCGCCTGCGCAAACTGTCCGCGTAGGTAATCAGAAAAATATCCTTCTCGCTCAGAAATTGCTCCCCACCCGGCTTCCTCAAATCACCGTATCGCCCCAACAACCCCTCCAGCTTCTCCACAATCACCCCAACGCTTTCCACCCCATAAAGCACACCAATCTTTTCCAGCGTCTTCTCCGGCAGCATCTGATTTACCTCAGAAAAACTAGTGACAATCCTTGTCAGAACGACATAAATATAATAGCACAATCCTGCCAAAAAACCAAATCCTTTAACGTTGGACAACACCCCCATCTCAATTCCAATTGATAAGACCCGGTTTTTTGCTATATTGGCGGTATGTTAAGTGAAGTAGCAAAATTGTGCCAAACCATGGTGCGGATACCCAGCGTCAACCCGCAAGCCAAAACCGCCTTCCAGCCACCTTACGGCGAACAGCAGATGGCCCGGTTCGTCTGCAACTGGCTCAACGAGCACCACCTGGACGGACAAATCCAGACCGTCGCACCCAACCGCCCGAATGTCCTGGCCGTCGCTCCGGGACAGAATCCCGCCAAAACCCTGCTGCTTTGCGCCCACCTGGACACGGTGGACGTCCGGGACATGACCATCGAACCATTCATCGGCCAGGCCCGCGACGGACGAATTCTCGGCCGCGGCTCCAGCGATGACAAAGGCCCCCTGGCAGCCATGATGATCGCCTTTCGTGATCGCGTTCACAAAGACAACCTTCCTCACAATCTGGCACTGTTGGCCACCTGCGGCGAAGAATTCGACCGCACCGGCTCCGACTTCTTCGCCACACAATTATCCCATCACACAAATTCCCCCCTGCCCGGCAAACTCGCCGCCGCCATCTTCGCCGAACCCACCAACCTCAAAGTCATCTTCGCCCATCGCGGCGTCGTTCGACTGCTCCTGACCACCCAAGGCAAAAGCGCCCACAGCAGCCGACCCGAAAAAGGAAAAAACGCCATCTACCCCATGGCCCGCGCCGTCACCGCTGTGGAAAATTTCGCAGCCGAACTCGCCCACCGCCCACCGCACCCGCAACTGGGCCTCGAAACCGCCTCCGTAACCGTCCTCCACGGCGGACAACAGGTCAACGTCGTCCCCGACTCCTGCACCGCCCAGGTGGACTGGCGAATCCTGCCCGGCAGAGACGCCCAACAATGCCGCGACGAACTGAACCTGTTCCTGAAAAACCAACTCCACGATGACATTGCGGTGGAACTGATAAACCAGTATGATCCGGTGGATAACGACCTGGAACACAACATAATAGCCGCCCTGCTCGACGCCGCCGAAGCGGTAACCGGCCGACGGGAAAAAGCCGTGTTCGCCGGCGCCACCGACGCCAGCGCGTTCACCCGGTGGAACATCCCCAAAATCATCTTCGGCCCCGGCAGCCTGCACACCGCGCACACCCAGGACGAATATATCGAAATCGACAAACTCGACCAAGGCCTGACCGCCTACCAAAAATTCCTGAACGGCAACTGGGGAATTGACGAATAAATTATAGAGAAGCCCCCTCCGCAAGGAGGGGGAAAATAAACCAGGAACATTTGCATAGAATTGATATATCGAGGTAATTAATTCCATGAGTAAAAAAGCCCGAACCGCTATCACCCCCACACGCCAGGAAAATTATCCCCAATGGTATCAGCAGGTAATCAAAGCCGCCGACCTGGCCGAACCGTCTCCCGTTCGCGGCTGCATGGTCATCAAGCCCTGGGGTTACAGCCTCTGGGAAAACATCCAGCAGGGCCTGGACAAGATGTTCAAAGACACCGGACACCAGAACGCCTATTTCCCGCTGTTCATCCCCATGAGCTTCCTGGAAAAAGAAGCCCAGCACGTCGAAGGTTTCGCCAAGGAATGCGCCGTCGTTACCCACCATCGCCTGGAAGTCAACGCCGAAGGTAAACTCGTCCCCGCCGGAAAACTCGAAGAACCGCTCGTGGTCCGCCCCACCTCCGAAACCATCATCGGAGCCATGTTCGCCAAATGGGTCCAGTCTCACCGCGACCTGCCCCTGCTCATCAACCAGTGGGCTAACGTCGTCCGCTGGGAAATGCGCCCCCGGCTGTTCCTGCGCACAACCGAATTTCTCTGGCAGGAGGGACACACCGTCCACGCCACCAGTGACGAAGCCTGGATCGAAACCCGACAAATGCTCGACATCTACGCCAAATTCGCCGAAGAATTCATGGCCATGCCCGTCATCAAAGGCGAAAAAACTGATTCCGAACGCTTCCCCGGTGCCGTCTCCACCCTCTGCATCGAAAGCATGATGCAGGACCGCAAAGCACTCCAGGCCGGCACCAGTCATTTCCTGGGCCAGAATTTCTCCAAAGCATCAGACATCAAATTCCAGGATGAAAACTGTCAGGAATCTTACGCCT
>DAOWAK010000269.1 GCA_030634605.1 Sedimentisphaerales bacterium | reverse complement strand
TCGCTATAAACAAGGCTGTTAAATACAAATTCCTATACGTTTGAATTACCAGCTTTCGCTGGACCGGATTCGCCGCGATCCACAGGAAGTTTCGACGCTCCCGTTGGTCGCTTAATCGTTATAAACAAGGCAGTTAAATACAAATTCCTATACGATTGAATTACCAGCTTTCGCTGGACCGGATTCGCCGCGATCCACAGGGAGTTTCGACGCTCCCGTTGGTCGCTTAATCGCTATAAACAAGGCTGTTAAATACAAATTCCTATACGTTTGAATTACCAGCTTTCGCTGGACCGGATTCGCCGCGATCCACAGGAAGTTTCGACGCTCCCGTTGGTCGCTTAATCGCTATAAACAAGGCTGTTAAATACAAATTCCTATACGTTTAAAATAATTATGTTGCTGCTGGTTGGGCTGAGGGCTCCAGGGTTGCGTTATCGGACGCGGTTTTTGTTTGAGGTTGATCGAGGACGGGTTCGTCGTCCGGGATTGATTGTTCAAAATTTTCTTTGACGATGAGGTTGCCCAGAAATGCCAGGAGGCAACCCATGAGGTAAAAGACCAGAAGGACGAATAATGAGCGTAAAACCAGGGTGGTGAAGGGATTGTTTACTACCAGTCCGATAATCATACTGATAGCGAATCCCAAAAATCCCAGTCCGGCGCCACAAAGATGAATAGTCAAAACAACTTCTCCAAAACAGTTACTTTGCTTATCGGTCCAATTTCCTTATTGGATTAGAATAACCAGTTAGCAATTTTGCGGAAGAAACCTTCCTGTACGGTTTTATTTTTTTGTACCCTGGCCAATTTCTGGGCCAATGCCAGAAAACAGCACGACGATGGACTGTGTGGATAGGCCAGAACGACGGGTTTTCTTTTGCTGACAGCCTGGGGCAGGTGCTCGTCAAGGAGGATGTAGCCGGCGTCGTAAAGGGGGACGGCGAGGAATTTTCGGGTGACGGAAGCGATGCGTTGATAGATGCTCTTGGCCTGGGTGCGATTTTGTGCCATGTTGACGAGGAGGGATATTTTGGCGTGGGTGTGGGACTGAGTGAGGGTTTTTATCATGGCGTAAGCATCGGTAATGCTGGTGGGTTCGGGGGTGGTCACGACGAGGGTGTGATCGGAGGCCTGGCAGAAACCGAGGACGTTTTTCGAGATGCCGGCGGCGGTATCGATGATGATGATGTCGGATTGCAATTCGAGAGTTGACATATCCTGGATGATCTGACGTCGCTGGAAATCATCCAGGTCAGCCAGTTGGGTAAGTCCGGAGCCGCCACAAATCATCCGGACTCCGCCGGGTCCGGTCTGGATGATATCCTGAAGCCGTTTTCTGCCGCTTATCACCTGGGACAGATTGTTATGGCTGTTGACCGGAAGAATGATATCCAGATTGGCCAGGCCCAGGTCGGCGTCGAGCAGAATCACATCTTTGCCCGCAGCGGACAAGCACAGGGAAAGGTTGGCAGCTACGTTGGTTTTGCCCACGCCGCCTTTGCCGCTGGTAATGGCCAGCACGCGGGCGGTTCGTTGGGTGGTGCGAACCATGCGACGAAGCCGTTCGGCCTGGTCAGCATATTGCGGATTTTGTTGTTGTTCCACGATCATTTTTTCACTCTCGATTTTTCTTTTCTCAATAAGTTTTTTTCTTGATGCTGCTCCAGTTCAAGATGTTCTAATAAAACCTCAAAGCAAGGTATCTGGATTCCCGCTTTCGCGGGAATGACATAGTTTATTAGAACCTCTAAGTGCTGCTCAGGCTGGGCATCGCCGGTTCAGCCTGTTCCTGAAGGTTCTCCATTTTCAAAAGTAACTTTGCCAGCCTTTGGCCGTTGCCGACTTCTATGTCGTCGGGCACGTTCTGGCCGGTGGTGATGTAAGACAATGACGCGTCCAGCTTGCGAATTACCGAAAGCACAACGCCGAAACTGATGGCTTCGTCGAGTTTGGTGAAAATCACCCGATCGACGCCGAGGGTTTTGAATTTCTCGGCGGCACTGAGCATGTGCGAATGATGGGCGGTGCTGGAGAGTACCAGGTGCACTTCGTGCGGATTGGCGGCGGTCAGAAAAGTTTGCAACTCGCGAAGCTTGATCTGGTCATTCTGGGATCGGCCGGCGGTGTCGATCAGCACAACGTCCATGTCTTTCATCATTTCGACCGCCTCAGTCAGTTCGGTCGGAGTCAGCACAACTTTCAATGGCACATCCAGGATTTCGGCGTACATGCGTAATTGATCGACAGCCCCGATGCGGTAAGTGTCAATGGTAATCAGTCCGACCTTTTTGTTCTGGCGGAGTTTGAAATTCGCCGCCAGTTTGGCGATGGTGGTGGTTTTGCCGACGCCGGTTGGCCCGATCAACGCCACCACGCGGGCGGTGGTGTTAAGGTTACGGGCAATGGGTCCGGCGGTGTTAATCATCCGGTCCATTACCTCGGCTATTTTCTTACGGACCAGGTTAATGTTGGAAAGCTGATCGGCGGGCATCTGTTTTTGAGTTTTTTCGATCAGGTCGCGGGCAATTTCATCGGCGACTTCGGACTGAATCAGCTCCAGATAAACATCGAAGAGGTTTTCCGGCATCTGCGGGGTGTGCAGGTGTCTTTGTTCACGGACGAGGCTTTCGACCAGTTGCCGCAAGTCAGTTATCTGGGAGGTTATTTCGCCGGAAATTTCATCAGCGGGGGCTGGTTGGACCGGTGCTGCTTGAGTCTGAATATTTAAATTTGCGATTCGATTCACGGTCGCCGGAGTTTTAAGTGAGAAGCTTTCTGAGCGACTATCGGTTCTGGAAATTTTCCGGTCAGCTGAATAAGCAGGAACAACAGGATCGACCGGAGTAGTTGGGCCGGCAGATGCACCAGCAGCG
>DAOWAK010000292.1 GCA_030634605.1 Sedimentisphaerales bacterium | reverse complement strand
TTCCGCCTGAACTGCGTCGCGAAAAACCGGGAATATTCACCAATATGCCCGATTCTTCGCTCCTTGTCAGTCGAAAAAAGGCTTTCCAGCCGTCCGCCAGGACCGCTCTCGCTACAAAAGCAATTATTAGAGGTACCCTTATCTATTAACCTCGATACTGGTTTATGGATCAGCTACACCAGCCTTTCCTTTGGCCTCGGCCACGAGTATTCCCGGAGTTGTTGCCCGATCCAATCCGGCAATTCTGTCGAAGCCGCCACCGACCACAACAACGGCCGCCGGCGGTTAGCATAAAACCGGACTGCAGCTTACCCTGGAGCAGACATTCAAGTGCGTCTTCAGCTTCGCCGGTTATCCATGAATATATCTTGACGCCGTGATAATCCAGCTGCCCTGCTGAAACCATGTCAATCCCGCCACAAATCAGATCGGTAATATTGAACTCTTTGAGCTTACTAACGCGCTGGGCGGCATTTAAGTTTTGCGCGGGAATATCATGGCTGCTGTTGGTTTGGCCTTTGTCCAACTCAACCAGCTTGAATTCGGGCGCACAGTCAAATCGCGGTGAAACGCGACTGCCGAAAAGTGCTATAGCAATTTTGTTCATATAAACCTCTGGGAAATATAAGTGCAAACTCCATGCCGCAAACATTATAAAACCGTGAATTGGCTGTAAGTCGCTTGGGTATAAGGGTATGCGTTTTTGATGTGAACTATGCGCCCCTGGTTAATCAAGTGTGCAGTTGCAATAAAATGGGATTTTGGATTGCGGTATTGCAATCTTATTTTTGGACTATATCCGCAGGTGGGAATTTTATTCTGAATTTTTCCATCTTGCGCCAAAGTGTGCTTTTGTTGATTCCAAGTTCGGCTGCGGCTGCGTTGCGTTTGCCGTTATGCCTGAGCAGGGCATTTTTGATAATGTCGGCTTCATTCTGGTCGCGCATGATGTTTATGGACTTGACCTGTTTGAGTTGAGAGGTGTTGAGGTTTCCTACCAGGTCAAGGGGCAGGTGCTCGGGTCGAATTTCGCTGCCTCGACAAAGAACGAAAGCGTGCTCGATGATGTTTTCCAACTCCCGGATGTTTCCGGGGAAATCATGCTTCATTAAGACCGCGATAGCTTTGGCAGAGATGGTTTTGATGTGCTTGCCTTTTTTGACGTTGAATTTTCTGATAAAATGCTCCGCCAAAAGCGCGATGTCATCGCGGCGATCCGATAGCGGAGGCAAGGTTATCTTGACGATGTTAAGACGGTAATAAAGATCGTCGCGGAACCGTCCCAGTGAAGTCTGTTTCTGCAGGTTCTTATTGGTCGCTGCTATGATACGGACGTCAGCTTTCTGGGTGGTGGTTCCGCCGAGCGGTTCGTATTGTTTTTCCTGTAACACGCGAAGGAGCTTTACCTGGACCGAGGCAGAGACATCACCGATCTCGTCCAGAAAAAGTGTTCCGCCTTCTGCGCGTGCGAAACGACCGGGTTTATCCTTTCGGGCGTCGGTGAACGCCCCCTTGACATAACCGAACAGTTCTGATTCCAGCAGTGAATCCGGCAGGGCGCCACAATTGATCGCTATGAATTTATTTTTTCCTCGGGGGCTGAGATTGTGAATCGCCCGGGCGAAAATTTCCTTACCGGAACCGGTGGGGCCCTCAATCAGCACGGTGCTTTCGCTAACGGCAATATCGGGAAGGATATCAAACAATTGATGAATGGCATGGTTCTGGCTGATGATGTCTTCAAAGGTGTATTGGCCCTGGATCTCCTGACGGAGCAATTCGATATCTGTCAGGTCTCTAAAGGTTTCTGCGCCACCCACTACATTGTCGTCTTTGTCGCGCAAAACCGCGGTGCTGATGCTGATCGGAACCGTGTGCCCGTCATTATTGAGAATATTGATACGTCGGTCAATGATTTCGTTGCCCGTTTCAATGCTGTGCTTGAGGGCACAAGCGGTCTGGCAGATATCGGCCCGAAAAACATCAAAACACTTTTGGCCAATCGCCTGCTCGCGATTAACACCGGTTATTCTTTCAGCGGCACGGTTGAAAGAGGTTATTATCCATTCGCCATCTACCGTGAACACCCCATCGGCAATACTGTCCAGGATAATATCCCGGTCGTCATGCTTTTGTTGCTTCATTTTTGGTTTTTTTCCCTGATGATGGCGGACTCTGGAATTTTTCTATCCGGCAGGCATTTTCCGCGCGCTTTTGGAATCCTTAACCGAGCTTTTCTGTAAAACCATATTATCCAATTCCTCGCCGGCGTCTCTGGCAATCACGGGACATTTCACTCTAAACAAAAAGAAAATCTCGCGGTCAATATCACTCAAGGTTTCGTAGTTACCCTGTCCTTTGGCGATAATAACATCCGCCTCATCAAAACGCCGGCGAAATTTTTCTGAACAGGTTTCAAGAATCGTCCCCGGCCCATCCGAGCCATTGTCGATCACCTCCACCAATTCGGTAATACCCGCTACCTGGGCAT
>DAOWAK010000171.1 GCA_030634605.1 Sedimentisphaerales bacterium | reverse complement strand
GAATCCCCACTTATCGCGTTGGTTTTCAACACCTGGAGTGAACAGGAACCGCAGATTGTCCTTGTGTGGCGTAGTGCCCTCAATCAACACGACAAACCCGTCATCCTTTTTTTCGACGACTGGCTGGCTAGTATTGCTGCTCCCGCTCGTATAATTTGCCCTGCCCCTGCCACGGTCATCATCTCCGCTCTTGGAAGAGTCCTGATTACGGGAACGGGAACTTGAACTGCGGCTACTATCTCCTCCCGAAATAACTGAATTAATATCCTTTTTGATATCGTCAACATAGTAGAGGTGCAGCTTACTAATAAAGACCTGTTTCCTCTCATTTCTGGGTGTTTCCATCAGGGTTTCTTTGTCGCCGACGGCATAAGCCCGATAAAGTCGGGCCTGATCAGGAGTATTTTTCTCATTGGGCAGACACATCATTATCGCATCGAGGACTTTCTGGTTAAGGTCTCGGTTCTGATAAAAATGTACGCATTTATTAATTTGAGCCCTGGCGTCGGATATGGCTTTTATTTGATTAGACTTTTGCAACGATCTGGCATTAAAGCTACTCGTGATTGAATTGATCTGGCCTCGGTTGCTTTTGGTGTCCTTGGCGTTGAGGCTCGAACTTACCGAAAAAGCCTGGAACAGGTTCAGCAGTGACGCGGCCGCGAAAATTCCGCAGGCGGCAACGATCATGCGTTTCTTCTGCTGCCACAGGCCGCGACGGGCGAGGTCTTTGGGGAGCAGGTTACTTTCAATGGCCACCCGACCGATTCCCTGCAGGGCCAAGCCGTAAGCTACCCCGAGGGCGGAAAGATTTCCGGAAAACTGAGACATCGAAACATCCGGAGAGAGCTTCACCGATTCAAAACTATCGAGACGTTTGATGGGCAGCGAAAGACTCTGCTGGAGAAACTTGCTCAGGCCGGGGAGTTTCATCGCCGAACCCAGGGCCAATGCTTCGCGGAATTGTACGTCGCGATTGCTGCTGCTGTAGAAACCGATGGATCTTTGGATTTCCGCAGCCAGGTCGGCGAAGACCGAACGCATGGCCTGGAAAATCTGTCGGGCGTATTTGCTGGTGTTGGCGGTGCGTTTGATGCCTTCGGCCTTGGCGAAGCTCAGTTTGAAAGCCTTTTGGACAGCAGCGGTAAACTGATTGCCGCCGATCGGAATACTTCGCTGCCAAACCCGCAGGCCATCGGCAATTACCAGGTCGGTGTTTTCGGCGCCGATATCGAGCAGAATGGTCGCCTCTTTGCCGGCGGAAAGGCTCTTTTGCTTCTGATCGTAAGTGAAAAAGTTATACAGGGCCATCGGGGCCATCTGAACCTGAGAAACCGGACACTTAGCCCGGGTAAAAGGTTCCAGCGACTGGAAAACCAATTCACGTTTCATCGCGAAAATTCCCACTTCCACCTCCGGACTGTTCGGGGCGGAAAACGACTGCCAATCCCATTCGACATCGTTAATGTCAAAGGGAATCTGCTGAATCGCTTCGTAACGAACGATTTCGGGGATTCGCTTGGGTTCGACGGGAGGCAATTTGATGAATCGGGCGAAACTGCTTTGCCCGGGAACCGAGACCACAACCGGCACCTTGCCGATATCGTGATCGCTAATGAAATCGGTCAAAGCCTTGACGATCATGTCCTGGCGTTGTTCGGGCTCGATATCGGGCTGGGAGAGAATTTTCTCGTGCTCGATTACCGCGAAATCCAGAACCTCAACGCCATCGGAGCCGGCGGCCAATTTGAGGGCCTTTAGCGAACAATTACCGATGTCAATTCCCCAAGCGATTTTGGCTGATTTTGCCATCTTTATGCCATCCTGTCAGCAAAGTATTATTATAAATCCATCTACAGCTTCGGTCCCGCAATGGAGCAATCAAGTCAGGCGTGAGCTATCATCCTGTCCCACATACATATATGAAACCGCCACCAGCGTTTCACGTCAAGCAAAATCGTGTTTTTTGCTGTTTCAACTCTCTACTACTATTGTACGCTATGGGAGCGTTTCAGGTTTGTAAAATCCGGGTAAAACCAGGGCGAGAAACCAATTGGCAGGTATCAAGTACCGAGAAATTGATTTTGGCGCCCCGCAAGAGGTCGAGGAGAAGAATTCAGGTCCCCTGAGCGATTTTTTCCCGAATCATATCATCGGTCAATCCCAGTTGGGCGATAATTTTGCCCGAAAGGGTCTGATTGTGCCTGGTGAGCCCTAAAAGCAGGAATTCGGTGCAGACATTTTTGTTATCGAAATTCTGGGCCATTTCTATGGCGTCGGTTATGACCTCTTTGAGCAGGGGTGAAGCAGGCAAATTACCGGTTACGATATCGCAATCGGGCTTAATCGGGCGGATTTTTTTGAGTTCGGCGTGAATTTTGTCGCTGTCAATCTCACAATCGAGCAGAATCTGATGGGCCATCCCCCGGTCATGCTGGGCCATCGCCAGCAACAGATGTTCGGTATCAATATGTTCGTCCTGTTGCAACCGGGCGATGGATTCTGCCAGCTTTAAAACGTCACGAGCGGTTGTAGTGAGTTTTTTATACATAGCGCATCGACCCAATCTTCATTTATTTTCATATCAATCTGTTTCACAAGGCTTTATGGCAATCAGCCTCTATTTAAAAACTGCTTTTTTAATGGTTTCCAGCAGGTGATCGGCCTTGAAAGGTTTGTAGAGCACCGCAGCAAGTCCTTCCTTGTTGGCCCGAACAATCGAGTGTTCGGGGTCATAGCCGAACCCGGTCATGAGAACGACCGGAATTTTCTTGAGCTGGGCAGAGGCAAAAATTTCATATCCACTGGCGTGGGGCAGCTTGATGTCTGAAACAACCAGATCGTAATTACACTGGCCGATAAGCGCCAGGGCCTCGCGACCGTCGCGAGCGGTATCGGTAAGGGCGCCACATTGATGCACCACGTCAGCGATTGTCTGACGAATGAACTGTTCGTCATCCACTATCAGAATATGCTTTTCCCGCAGTTCCGGAAAAGATATTCCTTTGGCAGAATCACTGTGCACACCAATAATCCCCTTGGGCGCCTGCTGGGCATCCTTGAGGGCTTTTTTGATGGTGGTGGTGCTCTCGATAATCGCCTGCAGACGGTGCCTCAGGTCATCATGGCCGATGTATTCCTCCATCAGCAGCGACGCCTCGGTGATAATCTTGCTCAAAGGCTCGGTCATCTGGCTGGTGAGATTGTCCGCCGCCTGGCCGGTGGTCTTGTAACGCTCAACCACCAGCAAATCCAGAATATTCAGCGCAAAAGCAATATATCTGGCGAAAATTTCCGCCACCTGCCGGTCATCTTCGTTGAACAGATTTTCTTTGTGGCTCTCAACGTTCAGCGTCCCAATCACCTTGTCATGCAGCCTCAACGGCACCGTCAGGCTGCACCGGGCATCGCACAGACTGGGCAGATAATGCGGATCATTACTGAGATTATTGCAAACATAGCTTCGCCCGGTGGCTGCTACATAACCGGTTATTCCGTTGCCCTGACTGTTGGCGAAAACCTCTATCTCCTCGTCCTCCGGCAGTCCCACCCCAAAGAGCACCTCCAATTTGTTGGATTTGCGGTCCAGCAGACGCACTACGAAATGGTCAAAATGGAGCAAATCCCGGGCATAACGCACGATTTTGTCCTGCACCAGTGTGATCCGCTGCTCCACCGTCATCCCCGCAATCGCGTCAGCTTCCAACCGTACCAGTTCCCGTCCGGCTTTGTCGATGGCGTCCATTCTCTGCTGCTGGCGTCGGCTGGCGGTGGCTTCCCAGACCACTGTGGCGATATCTAACATCTTACCCTGAGAATCCAGCATAGCCGTGGCGATCAATTCGAAATATCGGTTGGATTCTTCGTCTGTTATCGAATACCGCCGCGGCCGAAGCTGATCCTGGGACGAAATCTCTTCCTGCTCCAGACGCTGACGGAAAAACTCGCCGGCTTTTTTCGCATGTTGAGAAACACCATCTTTTACCGTCTGGCCGAACAGTTCCATCTGCCGGTTTGCCCAGGTAATGGTGCCATCGCAATCGAGGATACAAACCCCCTCACCGATGGTATTTAAAATTTCCATGGCTTGATGGGTAACACTGGCGCGTTCGAGCGGTAGAAAATCAGACGTCTGCGAAACCACCGCGTCGAAATCCTCTTTGCTGAGCCGCTCCAGAGCCTGCTCGACATCATCGACAACGGTAATCTCACAAATCTGCTGGAGCACCTCCAGCAATTCCCCCTTATGGACGATCGAGCCACTCAAAATCAGTATCCTGCGATGCTTGCGCTTCTGGG
>DAOWAK010000001.1 GCA_030634605.1 Sedimentisphaerales bacterium | reverse complement strand
CGGTCCTGGCGGACGGCTGGAAAGCCTTTTTTCGACTGACAAGGAGCGAAGAATCGGGCATATTGGTGAATATTCCCGGTTTTTCGCGACGCAGTTCAGGCGGAAAACAGACCCGCTCGGAGCCAAAATGAATTTTTAGAGGTTCCCATAAGTACGTAATCGCACATTATGGAAAGGAGCTTAAGATGCCGGGTGGAAACAAAACAGGGCCTGCAGGTATGGGGCCAATGACAGGAAGAGCGGCGGGTTATTGCACCGGAAATCAGATGCCCGGTTTTGCCAATCCCGTTGCCGGTCGTGGCTACGGTTTTGGCGGTCGTGGCCGAGGCGGTATGGGAAGACGTAACGGATTCAACGCAACAGGTCTTTTGGGCGGGCAGCGTTTCGGCACCTTCAATCAAACCGCAAATAATAATGCCGGTTTTACAGAGACGACCAATGAGCAGGAACTGGAATACCTAAAGGGCCAGGCACAATATCTGACCGGAGCAGTGGATGACATCAAGCAACGCATAGCGGAGCTTGAAGCTCTGAGCAACCAGCAAAGCACCAGTCGGGAGTAAGTATACCCAATGGGTATCATAATGCCTGGCAGGGCCGACTATAGGTACCTCTAATAATTGCTTTTGCAGCGAGAGCGGTCCTGGCGGACGGCTGGAAAGCCTTTTTTCGACTGGCCAGGAGCGAAGAATCGGGCATATTAGTAAATATTCCCGGTTTTTCGCGACGCCGACCAGACAAAAAAATAACTGCTCGCAGCCAAAATGATTTTTTAGAGGTTCCCTATAACCTCTGGTTATTTCAGCAATAACAAAAACCCCAGCATAGTATTTTTATTCAGGACGGGTATATATATGAAAATCGCCATCGCCAGTGGAAAAGGCGGAGTTGGCAAAACTACTATTGCAACGAATCTGGCTCTAGCTTTTTCCCGGCAGAGTCGGCAGGTGCAACTGTTGGATTGTGATGTGGAAGAACCCAACTGCCACATTTTTGTCAAACCGGAATTGGAAACTTCCAAACCCGCAACGGTTACCGTTCCCAGGGTCGATGAAGAAAAATGCACCGGCTGCGGCACCTGTGCCGAATTCTGTCAGTATAGCGCAATTGTTTGCATCAAAGGCAAGGTTATGATTTTTCCGGAGATGTGTCACGGCTGCGGCGGTTGTTTGCGGTTTTGCCCCGAGGCTGCTCTTGCCGAATCAGCCCGGGAAGTTGGCCTGGTCGAAACCGGCACTGCCAAAGGATTCCACTTTGCTCAGGGCAGATTGCGAATCGGCGAAGTCATGGTTCCACCGCTAATCAGCAAGGTTAAGCAATCCGCCAACCAAACTGACGTTACCATTATCGATGTCCCACCGGGGACCTCCTGTTCGGTTATCGAAGCGGTTAAGGATGCTGATTATATTATTCTCGCAACAGAACCAACACCTTTTGGCCTTAATGATTTGAAACTGGCCGTCGAAATGGTCCGGGTGCTTAAAATCCCCTTTGCCGTTGCCATCAATCGCTGCGATGTCGGTGATGCAGCGGTAAAGCGGTATTGCGAAAAAGAAGGAATTGACATTATCCTGGAAATCCCTAACGATCGCGCCATCGCCGAAATCTATTCCAGGGGCGAATTAATCGCTGAATGTTTGGATAATTACGCATCGGTTTTTTCCGATCTGGCCGACCGTCTTATGGGTATGACAATAGTGAGCCGTGGCTAAAAGGAAACGCACAATGAAAGAACTGGTAGTGGTCAGCGGAAAAGGTGGTACCGGAAAGACCAGCATCGTGGCGTCGTTTGCCGCTTTAGCCGAAAATAAAGTGCTGGCTGATTGCGATGTCGATGCCGCCGATCTTCACCTGGTGCTCGAACCGGAGATCGAACACACCGAAAACTTTAGCGGCGGTAAACAAGCAAAGATAATAACAAAGCATTGCATTGGTTGCGGCTTGTGCTATAACGCCTGTCGGTTTGGAGCGATTCGACGCGGCACCGACCTGGACGAGGTCGTCAGTGTGACTTATCAGATTGATCCGATCTCCTGTGACGGCTGCGGGGTTTGTGTCCGCGTTTGTCCCGGCGGAGCAATTTCCTTCGAGCCGGCAATGAACGGGCAATGGTTTCGTTCCCGGACGCGTCACGGTCCGATGATTCACGCCAAATTAGGCGTCGCTCAGGAAAACTCCGGAAAACTCGTCACACTGGTCCGCGATCAGGCACGAAAATTAGCCCAACAAAATAATCTCGAACTTATCATTATCGACGGCTCGCCGGGTATCGGTTGCCCGGTGATTGCTTCGATTACCGCCGCCGATATGGTTCTGGTGGTAACCGAGCCGACTTTGAGTGGGCAGCATGATTTGGAACGGGTAGCTGATCTAACCAGTCATTTCGGTATTGAAACCATGGTTTGCATTAACAAATGGGATATTAATCCCCAAATCACCGCAGCTATCGAACAACTCACCCGAAAACGAAAAATCCACCTCGCCGGAAAAATTCGCTATGACGACGCCGTTACCCGGGCTCTTATTAAAAAATTATCCGTGGTGGAATATTCCAAAAATGGCGTTGCCGAAGACGTCAGAAAACTTTGGGCCGAAATTGAACGTGCCCTCAAAAAGTAATGGTGATTCCAAACGAGTGAAACGTAAAAAAAACTTGGAGAATATTTTATGAAAATAGCCATCCCTTTAGCAGATGGAAAACTGAGTATGCATTTTGGACATTGTCAGGAATTTACGCTGGTGGACGTTGACGAAAAAACCGGTGAGGTTCTCCATACGCAAACCCTCCAGCCCCCGGCGCATCAGCCGGGAGTGCTGCCTGCCTGGCTGCATGAGTTGGGTGCCAATGTGATAATCGCCGGCGGCATGGGGCAACGGGCCCAGCAACTTTTTGCCCAAAACGATATCAAAGTGGTAATTGGTGCTTCCGCGCAAAGCTCCGAACAGCTCATCAAAGCTTATCTGGTGGGCACCTTGGAAACTGGAGAGAATATTTGTGATCACTAAAGCTGTCGGCCATAGCTTAGCCGATGTTCGTACGCGGGTGCACCGCGACTGCGTTGTCTGTTCTTTGTCAAATGAACAGGGGCTGCATTTGAATTTTCGTGCGACAGACGATGACGAAATAACCGCCGATTTTATTTACGATAAATCTTACCAGGGCTACCCTAACCTGCTGCACGGCGGGGTCATCTCCGCCATTCTCGACGGCGCCATGACCAATTGTTTATTTGCCCGGGGCTGTGTTGCCGTTACTGCTGATTTTCGCATCAAGTTCCGCCATCCCGTCATAGTCAGCCAAATAGCCAACGTCCGGGCCTGGATAACACGCATCACACCGCCCATATTCGAAGTAAAAGCAGAAATTTCCCAGTCCGGCCGGATTACAACCACCTCCATCGCAAAGTTTATGGAAAAACCGAACTAATCTTTTGAAGTGAACCATGGATAAGGAAATCAAAATCACGATCCTGGTGGATAACACCAGCAATCATCCAACCCTGCTGGCCGAGCATGGCTGGGCGGTCTGGATCGAGGATGAAAATTATAACATTCTTTTTGATACAGGACGAAGCGGTGTCATTCAGGCAAATGCCAAAGTGTTGGGAATTGATCTTTCGAAAGCAGATGCGATTGTCTTAAGCCATGGCCACAACGATCATTCTGGTGGATTAATGCAATTGCTTGACGAGACTAGCCAGGCGAAAATTTATTTGCATCCCGACTCTCTAAAACCCAGATACAGTTGTCACCTTGATAAACCCATTCGAAATATTGGTATGCCGGCTTTGACCCGTCTGCACCTGTCCCAGCCACAATTCCATGATCGGATCAACCTGACCAGAAAGCCGACCGAGGTTCTTCCTGGGTATATAGCTACAGGGCCGATTAGGAGAATGTCTGAGTATGAAGATGTTGGCGGACCTTTTTTTCAGGATGCTTTTAAAGCCGAGCCGGACCCGATTCTGGATGATCAAGCCTTGTTTTTCAAAACTCCCCGAGGCTTGGTAGTTATTCTGGGGTGCGCTCACTCCGGCGTCGTTAATACCCTGCATTATATTGCAGACCTGACCGGGCAGATGGATTTTTTAGCGGTGCTGGGTGGAATGCATTTGCTGGCTGCTTCTCCGGAAAGGATTGAACATACAATCCATGCCTTTCGCGTGCATAATGTTCAGCAGATCGGAGCCGCTCATTGTACAGGTGACAAAGCAACAGCAAAACTTTGGGAGGCGTTCCCTGATAAATGTTTTTCCTGCTCAGTTGGGACGCAGATCGAATTTGAACCATGCCCTCAGTAATCACCAGTGCCATCTGTGTAAACTTAACTGCCGTCATGTTGCACTAAAAATCTTTAATCAGGCTTTTTGATAGGAGTACGTTGTGTCGTCTTGCATTTTTGGTCCTGTGCCATCGCGTCGGCTGGGCAGATCATTGGGAATCGATCTGGTGCCGTTTAAAACCTGTCCCTACGATTGCATTTATTGTCAACTGGGGCGGACCACCAACAAAACCACGCAAAAAAAAGAATGGACGCCGCTTACCGCGGTGGTCCACGAACTAAAAAACCGGTTGTCCACCCAGCCTGATTATATCACCCTCTCAGGTTCCGGTGAGCCTACCTTGTATTCACGTACTGCTGAACTGATAGCTGCCATCAAGGACCTGACAACAATTCCGGTAGCTGTATTAACCAACGGCTCACTATTGTGGCAACCCGAGGTTCGCAGGGCGATTAAATCAGCCGATCTCGTCATCCCCTCATTGGATGCCGGCAGCAATCAGAATTTCCAATATATCAACCGCCCCTGTGCCGAAATAACCTTTGATAAAATGCTCGATGGTTTAGTTGAATTTCGCCGGGAGTATTCCGGAAAATATTGGCTGGAAGTGTTCTTGATTGGAGGTGTAAATACTACCGACCTTGAAATCGATAAATTGTCAGATTGCATAAAAAAAATATCTCCGGATCGGGTCCAGGTAAACACCGTTACCCGACCTCCTGCGGAAAGTTCCGCTTTACCGGTACCCAAAGATCAACTGGAAAAATTAGCTTTAAAGCTGGATAAAAAGGCCGAGGTTATTGCCGATTACCAACAGATTCATGCCCAAAATGCCTTTGCCGCTAAACGTGATGATGTTTTAGAACTGCTCAGGCGGCGTCCCTGTTCCATCGAAGACATCGCTCAAGGTTTGGGACTGCATCGCAACGAAGTAGTCAAATACGTGGAAGATTTATCCCAGCAAGGCGAAATCCATGCCGAACTACAGAATAATAAGCTTTTTTACACATTAGTGGCCTCAACCAAAACAAATATTGATACGAAAGGTTAATCAATGAAAATTCTTGGAATCGCTTGCAGCCCTCGAAAAGGACAATCAACATATAAAGCTTTGAACGCTTGCCTTGACTCAGCCAAAACAGTCGATAAGTCAATCGATACCGAATTGATCGAGTTGGCTGGCTTGGATATTCACCCCTGCGTTACTTGTGGAAAATGTAAAGATGGGCTAAATTGCAGCATCAAGGATGATTTCCCTTCGTTGATTTCAACTTTGGCGGATAAAGATGTAGCCGGAATGATAATTGGTACTCCGGTATATTTTGGGTCGATGACTGCCCAATGCAAAGCCTTCCTGGACCGCTGCGTGATGTTTCGTCGCAACGATTGGATATTCCGCAATCGCGTAGCAGGAGTACTGGCCGTCGGCGGCGTACGCAATGGCGGGCAGGAATTGACAATTCAGGGAGTTCAGGCGGCCTGCATGTGCCAAGACATGATTTGTGTCAGCGATGGCCGAGATACCGCTCATTTTGGCGCAACATTATGGAGCGGCGGACCAGACGGCGTCGAAAATGATTCCATAGGACTTGAAACTGCCCAAAACCTCGGAAAACGAGTGGCTCAATTGGCCTGGCAATTATCCAAATAACATATTGAACTCGGCAGTTGAATCCGCGACCCTGGTAATAAAGCGATAACTTTTTAAAAATGTGGAGTTTCTCGTGACAACTTCAAAACCGGTTAACCACCAGACCGATAACCCCTCGGGCACGACCATCCCACAACAGCTTCAGCAGGAAAAAGATCAAATTGCCTTACTGAAGCGAACCAGCCAAATTAAGCACAAGATCGCCGTTCTTTCCGGCAAAGGCGGCGTGGGCAAAAGCACCGTAGCCGCCAACCTTGCCTTGATTCTGCATGAAGCCGGTAAACGGGTCGGCCTGCTTGATATTGATATCCATGGCCCCAGTATTCCCCAGTTGGTCGGAATGGAAGGACATGCCCTGCATAGAACAGAAAACGGCATCCTACCGGTTGAAATATTCGACGGCTTCAAAGTGATGTCCATCGCCTTTCTTCTGAAAAATCGTGATGACCCGGTTATCTGGCGCGGACCCATGAAGTATAATATCATCAAACAATTTCTGACGGATGTTGAATGGGGTGAGCTTGACTACCTGATTATCGATTCACCCCCCGGAACGGGCGATGAACCGTTGACCATTGCCCAACTGCTCAAGGATGCCGACGGGGCGATTGTCGTTACCACTGCCCAGCAAATCGCTATCAACGATGTCCGAAAGTGCATCAATTTCTGTCATAAGGTAAATTGGCCGGTTTTGGGAGTCCTGGAAAACATGAGTGGATTTGTCTGCCCGCATTGCAGTCAACAAGTGGACATCTTTAAAACCGGCGGCGGTAAAAAAATGGCTCAGGAAATGAACGTTCCTTTTCTTGGCAGCATCCCGATTGACCCCAATATCGTTATCGCAGGGGACGATGGAACCTTTTTTAAAAATGTGGTAAAGCCCGAAACCTACAAAGCTTTTGTAGATGCGTTTAAAACCGTCATTGATTGCGATACACCGGCGGACTAATCAACAAATTGCGCAGCGAAAAAGCGGGCGGTGAGCGGCTCGCCGGTGGCACGGGTTATCATATCATTCCAGGAGCGAATCGTACCGGGACCAAAAACTTTTTCTCGCATATATTTGCCTATACGCGGCTTACCGATAAAACTGATGTCCCGGTCAGATTCCTGACCGAGCACTTCGTGAACTATATGATAGTGCAGTTGCGATGCCAGCAACTCGCCCAGCATGTAATTGTGATAATAGCACGGGGCAAAAGTAAAGTGCAGCTTCGATGCCCACCCCGCGTCAATCGGCCCTGGCGGACGCTTAACCATCTGGTACTTCTCCACCAGTTCCCACCACAGGTTGTTCAGGTCCTGGTCCGGATTGGCGTAAAGCTGCTTCTCGAAATGATACATCACCATAGCCCACCGCGCGAAAATAATCTCCTGATCGCGTAAATAACGCGCCGCCACCGCCTGAACCCGAACCGCCTCTTCGTCGGAAAGATTCAGCATAGGTTTCATCCAGGCGGCGTTGCGACTCAATCTGCCAAAAAACATCGCCACCGCTTCGGTCGTAAAGTTGTGCGCCGGCTCCCGCAGCAGATAAGGAAAATCGCTGTCGTGATATTTAAAGTAAACAGCATGACCCAGCTCATGGAGATGGGTTTCCATCCACCGCTCAGTGTTGTCCAGATTGCAGAGAACCCGAACATCCCCGTGACGGTCGATATCTTCGCAAAAGGCATGAGGGTCCTTGCCCGGCCGATCATACAAATCACTCCGGGCCAGAATGTCGTCAATCGGCAGATTAATACCAGCGTAATAAACTTTCGCTAATTCGTTGATATCAACCTTCTTGTAATATGCATCAAAATCACAATCATAAACCAGCGGCCCACGTTGAAAAAACGGATCATGATAATGCCACGGCTCCATCTGCTCCGCCCCTATACCATAATTCGCCGCCAGAATCTTATCCAGTTCCCCCTTGAGCTCTGCGTAAGGTTGTCGAGTCAACTCGTCCAGCTCGGCAAATATATTGTCCAACACCTTAACATCCTGCTCGGTAGTCGCCAAAGTCATGGTATGATAACTGTCGTAACCGACTGATTTAGCTGCCTGGTTACGCAACTTAACCAACCTGATCAACTCGACAATAACCACGTCGCCAACTTCCTTGGACGCCCGCCAGGCTTTTTCCCGCAGCACAGAATCTTTCGACGTCGTCATTATTTTGTAAATTTCGGTTTGAGTAACTTTCTTGCCGTCGATGGAACTCCGATAGGTATTGTAAGTTTCGGTAACTTCCGTGTTTAGTTGAACCAGTTCTTCGAGCAGATCGGCTTCAATCTGCTTGGGCAGATACCTCAGATACAGAAGCTCAAGCTGCCGAGCCAGCATCTCATCAGAAACCTCGCCGGACGCTTTTGTTTGTTTAAGATATTCAAAATCATCCGAATTGCTGTAAATCTTGCTGATCTGCAGTTCTAGCTGACTTAACTGTTGATAAGCATCCTTGCTACCCGTAGTCATTGCTTCCCAGAAAGCCAGATTCTTCTCCCGCGTCAGCGGATCTACCTTGGCAACATGACCGTTAATGAAGCTGTTTAACTGCTTTTCAGCAGGATTTAAGCCGCATCCGACAATTATTAGCAAAAAACAAACGCTCAGACTGGTAAGTAATATAGCTTTCATGATTATAATTCCTTAAAAGATGGGAGGTTAAGAAACAGGCGGCGGTGGGATTCGAACCCACGATGGCGGATTTGCAATCCGCTGCCTTAGTCCACTTGGCCACGCCGCCGTAATGTAACACATTCTTTATCAAGCCTTTACGGTAATTTTCAAAAACCATTGCAGCTAAACCAAGTTGCCTGGCATTGCCGATTTCGCCTAAATCCACTATCAGCCTTGATATATAAGAAAATATATAAGAAAATGGGGTTTCCTGTCAAGGCTGGATCTTTTGTGCCCGATCTGAATGACTATAGTTATCAAAACCAAGGTGGACAATTTAGCGGTAAATAGTTAACTGTCAGTGAATTACATAAATAACCGGGCTGGCAACGGATTTATATTTTTCCAGGCCATTGAACCATAGCGGGAAATCTGGTATAAAAGCCACCCGATGAACGGCAGTTGGTAGGTGATTGCTGTAAGTCCGGGGCGTGGCGCAGTTTGGCTAGCGCGCGTGACTGGGGGTCACGAGGTCGCAGGTTCAAGTCCTGTCGCCCCGAGTCGCTCGCCGCGACGGGCATAACGCCGCGGTCTCGGTGGGCAGTTTGACGCTTCCGCTGGTCGCTTCAAAAAGTCGAGAAACCAGCGGCAAATCGGTATATATGATTGCTATTAAAGCACTTAGCGGCCGTAATTCAGTGGTAGAATGCCAGCTTCCCAAGCTGGACGTCGTCGGTTCGAATCCGATCGGCCGCTTTTTTGAAGGGGGTATTTCCCATATCCAATCCCATCGTCTGCCGATTCAGTTTGTTTTCCGGTATGAATGAGGCTCATTAAAACTCTTCGCAGCGTAGCTGAGTAATGAATCGGCCAGGCGAGATTGTGTGGCAATTTTGAACACTGCCATTTTTGAAACTGTTAAAAACGGTGAATTACTGCCAACTTTACGTGAGTTTCTACTCAATTTCTGCCAAAAACACCCAACTTTCGCCATCTTTTGGCACTAAAAAATGCGCTTTTCTCACTTTCGGTTCGTTATAATCGTTACATCTTACCCACCTTAATGGACGATTTTGCGGTGTCGCGCCTCGTTTTTGGCCTCATTAATGGACAGTGGGCATCATGATAAGGGGGTGCTGTCTGTGTTCATTGTTGGTACCTGTAACGGACCATCTACATCTGGATAGAGGATGGTTCTGGGGGTGTTTTTTGTGTTTATTTCTGTTCCAAAAAAAGACAGAAGATGTCGATTACCATCGCTGCAGGTCTGTCTCTCGGTTGATTATCTTGGATGTTTATTTCAATGCTTTGCGCGGATTATCGGGCGTGGTTCAGGGTGGTTTTTCCTGGGCAACGGTGGGGCGGAAAATAATATCGGACATGGCTGATCTATTGATACAGTCGGAATAATTGATACAGGGGGCAGGAGTGTTGGTAAGTGGGGGTGAAGATAAGGATTAGGTAAAACAGTTTTTTTATAAAAGCAAATAAAACCGTCTCGATCATTTGGTCGGGGCGGTTTTATTTTTTACCTTATATTTAGGAGCGAATTTCCCCCGCCGCAGACTATGGCCCCTTTTTGATTGGCCCAGACCTGAAAGTCTGCGCGTGTGGAAAGAAAAGAGAGTGAGGTCGCGTAAATCGCGGCAATTAATGGAGGCAGCCAAAAACGATCCAGGTGATTACCGAGAGGTAAATCAGGTAGTTACCACCGGGCTTGGGGCATGATGACGGGATGAGACGGACTGTGGTTATTTAAGTTTTTGGCAAAAAGAGAAGGGCAGGAGAATATTTTGGCAACGCAAAAGAGAAATAATTTGGTTTCCAAACACAGGGGGCAAAGCAGGATTCAACTCGAACAGCTGGAAAATCGGCTGATGCTAAGCGGCCAGCCGATTGTGGAACTGGATATCAATGATGTTAATCCCGAATGGGGCGATGCGGTTGATCTGGACATTTCTTACAACGGCTGGCAGGGGTGGGACAAGCTTTCCGACGCGGTGTTTACCGGACAGTATTCGGTTGCTGCGGATCCATCGGTAATCAAGGACGGCGATATTTATCGGATGTTCAACACCGGGCTGGATGTTAATAGCATCAGGACGATTATTACAGAGGCGATTTCCAGTGACGGGATCAACTGGAATTACGTGCACAACAATAATCCATTTCACGGTATGGTTATGCAAGGGCGGGACGGAGAATTTGATGAGAATCTGGAAGGTTGTTTTATCCTGAAAACAGGTGGGGAATACTGGCTTTATTATTCCGGTTATGAGAATGAGGGTAATCCGATCAAGGGTTTCCCGGCCAAGTTTGCCCTGGCGAAATCGACCGATGGCGTTAATTTTACCCGTTACAGTGACGATCCTATCCTGGAGCCGACGGCGAACTGGTATGATAATGACGCGATTTATTGTCCGACGATAATTGAGCATCAGGGCCAGTATGTGATGATTTACTGAGGTAACAGCTACACGGGCAATAATCCATCGACAATGGGTGTTCATCTGCTGGCGGCAACTTCTTCAGACGGGATTAACTGGACTAAGCGGTCGGAACCGATTTTGACTTACGGTGACGGACCGAGCTGGATGAGCGGCAGTGCGGCGGAGCCTTCGCTGGTTGCTGGTCCGGACGGGAAGTTTTATTTGTTTTTCACCGGTCTGGAGGATGAAGAACGGGTGCTGGGTGTGGCTAAGAGTGATTCGCCGTTTGGCCCCTGGGACATCAATCCCAATCCAATCGTTAGTCCTTCGGCGAGCGGGTTTGATTCGCATCAGGTTTTGGCGCCGGACGTAATAGTGGACAATGGCGAGCTGCGAATGTGGTATCTGGCTGTTAATCCGCAGGCGGCAATGGTAACCGGTTATGCCGAGCCGGAATCGGTTGGTCTGACGATCGTGTTGAGCACCGACACCACTTACGACGGCAATGATATTGTTTTGCGCAATACCTCGCTGACGGGCGGGCAGGCGTTTTTTGATATGTCGTCGAATGTGAGTGTGACGCTGCCGGAGCAGGGTGTGGTTCCGAACGGTGATTATTATGTGCTGGTGATTTCGGATCAGGGCCAGGCCAGCTCGATGATTTCGATTTCTTCCGCGGTGCCGCCGGCTGATTTGCAGGTTAGTAATGTTGATCTTGATACCGGCGGAGCAAGTGCCCAATGGGGCCAGAGTTATCAATTTGATTTTCAGGCGCAAAACACCGGCCAATCCAACAGCGGCAATTTCAACGCAACGATAGTAATCTCCGGCGACGCTAACTATGATGCGGGGGACACGACTTTAAGGACAATTTCATTGGCATCTCTGGCCAGTGGCGCCAGTACCAACCAGACGACTACCATAACCATGCCGGCGGAGGGATCCTTTGCTGACGGGCAGTATTACATTATTATTAAAGCTGACAGCGGCAACGTGGTTATGGAATCAAACGAAAATAACAACAGTTCCGGTTTGTCGGTAAATATCGATACGCTGCCCAATGTGGCACCGACCATCAGCGCTCTGCAGGTTAATCCGATTATGGTTTATCAGCCTGAATACGTTACGATAAGTGCTCTAGGCGTGAGTGATTCGGATGGTGCGGTTAACAGAGTGGAATTCTACCGGGATACCAATGGTAACGGAACGCTGGAAATCGGTTCTGATACTCTGCTGGGCGTGGACGTTTCCAGTTCATCCGGTTGGTCTTGGTCCGATGCGTCGGGAAGTCTGCCGGTGGGGACCAATTTGTATTTTGCCCGGGCGCGGGATAATGATAATGACTGGAGCAATACGGTCAGCGGCAGCGGAGTAGTTGCGCCGCCTAATAATCCGCCGACCATTGGTTCGATAGAGGGCAGTGAGTCGTCGGTTAACCAGGGTGGTAATGTCATCCTGTCGGCGAATAATGTTAATGATGCCGACGGTACGGTTGTCCAGGTTAAGTTTTACCTGGACAGCAACAAGAACAACACTTATGACCCGGGAAGTGATTTACCCTTGGGTAGCGACAACAATGGCGGTGACGGCTGGGACTGGGCCGGCAGCAGTGCCGGTTGGGATGCTGGTACGGTGCGATTTTTTGCTCAGGCTCAGGATAATATTGGGCAGTGGAGTTCGGTGGTAACCACTACTGTTGAAGTTTTAGCAGATCAAACCAATTCCGCACCCAGTGTCGGATCGCTGAGTGGTCCGGTGGGTCCGGTTACGATTGGTGATGAAATCAACCTGGTGGCTAATCAGGCCCAGGATAGTGACGGCAGTGTGACTGCGGTTGAATTCTACCTGGACGCCAACAATAATGGAACTTTGGAAACGGGGCTGGACACTTTGCTGGGCAGCGACACCAGTAGTGCCGGCGGTTGGAGTTGGGCCGGAACTAACGGAGCGATCAGTGCCGGGGTCAATACCTTTTTCACGCGGGCGCGTGATGATCAGGGTGCCTGGAGTAATACCGCAAGTGTTGATGTTGAAGTGGTTCTGCCCAATGAGTCTCCGGTGGTTAATGGACTGATTGTTGAACCGGGTACGATTATCATCGGTCAGGGCTACACCTTAACGGCGGAGAATCCTCTGGATTCCGACGGCAGTATCAACCGGGTGGAGTTCTATCTGGATGCTAACAATAACGGGACTCTGGACGCCGATCTGGACACGTTGCTGGGCAGCGATACCAGCGGCGCCGGCGGCTGGAGTTGGAATGGTTCGAGTAACTCTCTAACGGTGGGGACGAACCGTTATTTTGTGCGGGCGCAAGATAATCAGGGGCAATGGAGTGACACGGCAACTGCTACAGCTACAGTGGAGCCGGCGGATACCATGCCAACGATAGGTTCGGTGACGGTCAATCCCGATGAAGTTGAACAGGGCGATGATATCAGTCTGGTGGCCAATGGGGTCGGCGATACGGTTGGAAATGTTACGGCCGTTAAATTTTACGCGGACGCCGATGGCAACGGCAGTCTGAATGTTGCGATTGACACGCTGTTGGGCAGCGATACCAATGGTGGTGACGGTTGGAGTTGGAGCGGCGGGACGGATGATTTTTCCGTCGGTCCGGTGGAGATTTTCGCTCAGGCGGTGGATGACACGGGCAATCTCAGCAACATTGCCGCGGCGACGGCTACGATAAACGAAGTTGAAATTATTACTGAACCGGACATTTTGCTGGTTGATGCCAATTCGCAGCCGGTGTCGGATCTGGAATTTGAACAGACTCCGGTAAGGGGCAACAGGCAGATTTCATTTGCGGTCAGGAATAATGGATCGGCTCCGCTGAACATTAACTCGATAGTGATCGGCGGGAGAGATTTCGACGCTTTTGAATTAATTACCAGCCAGGCGATGAACAGTCAGGCGATGAACAGTCAGGCGATGAGCAGCCAGTCGCTCAACAGCAGCACGGTTAATTACGTAATTTCTCCCGGGGCTCAGCAGAATATTTCGCTGTTGTTCTCCCCGGAGCAGAGAGGTTTGCATGAAGCGATTATGACGCTGATGAGCAATGATCCCGATCAGGGCGATCTCACCATAGCTTTGGCGGGGACGGCGGTGCAGCCGGAGCTGGTGGTGGATGTTACGCCGAATGACGGCGAAATTGCCAATCCGGATATTCCGCTGATAGATTTTGGCGTGTTGACGACCGATGGAACGGGTACGGCTCAAGCCGGTTATGCGATTAATCTGGTTAATCATGGCTCGGCCGATCTGACAATTTCTTCGGTAGCGTTGGCGTCGGGTGAATTTTTCAATATTGGAGGTGTTCCAGCTGAGGGGCTGACGCTGTCAGCGGGTCAGGCGTTATCGGCGACGATAATTTTCAGCAGCGATGAATTAGGCAGCTATAGCGACACCCTTATCATTAACAGCAACGATCCGGACAATCCGGTTATGGAGCTGGACCTTATCAGTCAGTTATACCTGGCGTTGGATACGGCGGAAATTTCCGGCGGCGATTCTTATAGCTTTACTGACGCTGACGGTGACGAGATAGAACTGCAACTGGGCCGGGGCACTAGTGCCGAGGTTACTTTTGACGGTGATATCCAGAACGGCTATCACATCGAGACTATCAACCTGGACGCGGTCCGCAGAGGATCACTTTCCATTACGGTTAAAAGTGATGGTGGCGACGGTGCGGTTCAGATTGGTGAGATCATCATCACGGGTGGTTCCTTTAACACTATCGAAATTGATGGCTCGGTCGGGAATCTGGACAGCGACGGCTGGATCAGGACAATTGATATCAGTGGCAGCCTGGGTGGTTTGTCGGTGGCGGGGACGGTTTCCACGTTCAGCACGGGCGGGCTCAGCGGCGAGATTGCTTCGGGCGGTTTCCGGACGGTGGTTATCAATGGTGACATTGAAAACGCGGAGATTGATATTGAGGGCAAGCGAGTGTCCTTGCTTAACCGCCTGGTGGTGAATGGGGCGATAACCAACAGCACCATCAATGCCGGGCTTATTCAGAATATTCAGGCCGACTCGGTCAGCGACACCGTTATTAATGTTGGCGGCAGTCGGGCGATCTTTGGGACTCTGGAGGTTGCCGGCGACGTGCAAAATCTGACGGTCAACGCTGCTATGGTTCGCAAGGTTAATGTTGGTGGTGATCTTGTCGGCGGCGATTTCAACATTGACGGCAACCGGGCCGGCTTTGGCAGTCTTAATGTTGTAGAAGATGCTGATATTGACCTTGATGTTGCCGGGGCCATTCGAAGTGTTAATGTCGGCGGCAGCCTGGCAGGTAATCTTGTGGCCGGCGGGAAAACGGGACAGATGTCAACTCTCTCGGTTGGTGAAAATTTAACTGCGAATCTGTCGGCTTATCGTGCAATCCGAACGGTTAATGTTGGCGGTGATATCGAAAGCTCTTCAGTTTCGGTGAGTGGTTCGGGACGCGGATTGCTGAATACGCTTTCGGCGGGTGGCGACATTGACATTACTGTTCTGGATGTTGATGGGGTAATTCGCTCAATCAATGCCGGGACCGAGGAAAGCCCCGGAAATTTGTCCGGCATCATTAACGCCGATTCATTCATTATGCAGCTTAATGTTACCGGTGATCTGGCTGGTCAGATTACAGCCGGCAGCAGGGTCGGTACCGTGAAGGTCGGCGGCGATATAACAGCCCAAGCCGGGATTAACAGTTTGTACGGCAATATCGATCAACTGCTGGTGGGCGACAGAGTATATGGTAAACTGACAGCCAATAATGGCGAGGGTTTCATCCGTAAGATTCAGTGCAGCCACAACAGCTTTACCGATTTTGCGACCGGCATCAACGATGCTGTAGGAGATCATCTGATAGCCAATCTGGCTCGCACGCGATGGATTCTGGGATGATTTGAGATTTTTGGTCGGCGAAAAACAGACTTAGGTAACCTTCAAAAAAAGGCGAGCCATTAACTGGCTCGCCTTTTTTAAATATTCATGCCTGCTAATGCAGGTTGTAATTTTTCGGTTAACCTGAAACGTGAATCGAGCCGGCGGGCACGATGTAAATTTCGACGCGGCGGTTTTTAGGATTGCCCTTGTTGCCGGCGGCGTTAGGCTCAATGGGGCGATAATTACCCATTCCTATCACCGCGGTGCGGGCCGGGGCGAGTTGGGCCTGAGCCATGATTTTTTGTACCGCAATGGCCCGGTGAGCGGACAGGTGCCAGTTTGAGGGATGTTTGGCCAAGGTTTCGGGTTTTTTGATGGGGATGTCGTCGGTGTGTCCGACAACCAGCACGTCGAAGTTTTGAGCGACATCAGAGATCAGGATTTCGGCGAGAGATTCCAGTTGGCCGACAATGTTGGTTTGGACCGTGTCGCTACCCTTTTCGAAGAGCAGGTCGCTTTTGAAACGGACGATGCCGGTTTTTTCGTCGAAGGTTACCAGATCGGCTCCGACCTGTTGGGCCCAGTCAGATAATTTGGAGCTCAACTCCGGGGGCAGGGCGATCTGGCCTAGCTGTTCGTAAAGCTGGTCGATCAGGGCCTGCTTGGCGGCCAGTGATGCGGTGAGGGCGTCAATTTTCCTTTGCCAGAGTGATTGTTTCTGGTTGAGCAAATCATAATTTTGTCTGAACTGATCGGCGTCAAGTCGGTCAGCTTCCAGAGCGGTTTCGAGTTCCTGGATACGCTCGAGCTGTATCAGGTTTCTCCGAACGCAGCTTTCGTATCTCGATTGATAAATGCACCCACTTGAGCCAATCATTATCAGGGCGGCGAGAACGGCACAGAAAAAGCTGGTTAATTTCATCAGAAGTCTCCGTTCGCGGACAACACATCCGGCAATCTAGCTAGTTACACCCAATGGGTATCATAATGCCTGGCAGGGCCTGTTCTAAAGGTTTATCAGATTTAGATTTACAAATTGAGCAACATGGTGTTTTTATTTGTGATCGGTATATAATGCTATTCTTCTTTGACTACTTTGTTTTTAGATTTTTTCTTTTTTTCTTTTTTGGGTCTGGAGGAGGCTTTGGCTTTGGGTGCTGCGGTTTTGCCGGCTATGGAATTGCCGATGACGGCGATTGAAATTGCCAGGGCTGCGGCGCCTCCGACTATAAACCAGATTTTGGAACTGATGGTGTCAACGATTTTGGGTTGGACGCCGGAAATTGCGGCTCCGGATACGAACGCCAGCAGGACCAGCAGAATGAAAGGCACGAGCATCATGGCACCGAAAACGCCGCTGGTGGGATCGTCGATCTGTATTACGGGTTTGTAGCTGGCCATGGCCTGGGGTTGAATATTATCTACGGTGCCGGTCATGCTTTCGGTTTGGCTGGGTAATTCAAATCCGCCGGGGACCTGAGTTTCCACGGCACCTTCATCGCTGCCGGGGTAGATTTCTTCGAGCAGTTCGGCTCCCAGGCTGGTGTCGTCGGCTTCGCGGGACAAATCCAGCAAGCCGCTGCCGCTGGAGCCGCTGTCGAGCGAAACGTGATCGCCCAGAATATCCAGGTCTGCTATTTGGGTCTGGGCCAGCGGGTCAACCAGTTCCAGGTCCTCATCGGTGTCGTCGAGAACATTAACGCCGTGAGTAGTGATTACGGTGTCATCGGAAGCCTCTTTTGCCGCGCCGGTGTCATCCAGGCCGATCTGATCAGCGGAATCGGGAGCTAATCCCAGCTCTTGGGCGGTGTCTGCCGGGGTCAGAGGGGTATCGCCGGTGGTGCTGTCTTCGGGCGAAAGCCGGATTTCACTGCCGCCGCCGATGTCCGTTCCGGAGAGGCCGGCCTCGGCCAGGGCGTCAACATCGCTGACCTTAAACATTTCTTTGTTGCCATCGAGGAATTTGCGGAGCAGTCCATCGTTAACCATTTGCTCGATGTCTTTGCGAGAACGACTGAGCTGCTGCTGGACTTCATCCATCGAATAGAACATTTTTGCCATAATTTTTATTTCCCTTGCCCCCGAACAACTTATCTACTTTAACAAAACCAGTTATTTTCGATCGAATCGTCAAAACATACTGATTTCAAGGTTTTGCTAAAGGGAACCACTAAAAATCGATTTTTTGCTTATCAAAACGTCGATTGCAACGACTCAGCATGGGCTAAAGCCCATCCTACAGGAATTATTAGAGGTACCCTAAAGATTATAATTTAGCAGGATTACTATTGCCCTTCATTATTGTTAGTGGGTTGTTTGTTATCCGTTTCGGGAACAACCGGCTTGGGTACATCCTGCTTGGGTTTCTCCTGCATAGGCGAAAAGCCGCGATTGGGTACTGGCTGGACAGAACGCTGAAGCCATTGTCTGATGTCTTCGGGCCGGGGTTCGGCATTGTTGTAATCTGTGAGTTTGGTATCGTATTCGAAGCTCCGGGCGGCCAGCAGAGAAAACCTTTGGTGGGCCGGGCTGTTTAAGGTGTATTGATAGATGCAGATGGTTTGCTCGTTGTGGTCAATCAGGGCGATGGCTTCGTAACCGGGTCTGACCTGGAAAGGAAACGCGGTAACGGATGTCTGCTGAGAGAGAGCCGCCTGATTTTGCTGTTGGGCGGGAACCTTATCAGCGAGCAAAATGACCGCCGTGACGGTTGCCAAAACGGTAACCATCCAAGCCATTATTTGTGCAGGATTGTGGGTTCGCATGTTCATTTCCCCTAAGTCCTTGTAAATAAAACCTTTATAATGCCCTCAATCGCACTGATTATTATACTACTGCCGAGCAGGGATGCAAGAATAAATATTTCTCGACTGAGCGAAAAAAGCTTAATAATGTGTGACGGGGATTAAAACTGGAGCAGTTGTGTGGATGGATAGCTCGGATTGTTATTGAGTAATTATTGCATAGTCCTTAGAATACAATGACTTATGACGCGCAAGAGATACAGAATAATAAGTTTCTCAATAATTGCCCTGCTGCTTTTGGGTGGGGCAGGTTATGCGTTACTGCCTTGGTTGCTGCCGGTTGGCCCGATCAGAGATGGCGTGAAAAAGCAGCTGGAGGCGGATTTTCACCGAGAAGTATCGATCGGGCAGGTGAAAATCAGTTGGGCCCGGGGGGTGGAGATTGCCGATCTGAGGATCTCTCGCAAAGATGAGTTTGGTTCGGGGAACCTGGCGACGATCGGGCGGGTGACGGTTCCCTTTGTTCCGGGCGAACTGGTTCGGGGCCAGGTGAGTGAAGTGCTTATCGAAGGGGCGGAATTCTGGGTGGTGCAGGCGCAGGGAAAGTGGAATGTACAGGATTTGCCGCCGCTGGACGCTGAGAAAGTTAAGTTGCGGCAGGTGGTGGTTCATATTGTGGCGGGGCGGGAACCGATTGAGCAGGAAAATCAGCAAGAGTTACACGAACAGTAGGCGATAGCGATTTTTGAGTTTGACGAAATCGAATTGATTGAGGATCGAGCAGCCGGGTTGACCTGGTCGGTACGGGGCGGTCAGCAGGGAGTTGAGGATTCGGAAATTGTCGGCAGAGGAAAGATGGGGAGTATTGCAGCTGGGGAAGGGGAAAGTGCTGATTTACCACAGAGCGGGCGGGACCGGTGTGAATTTTCGGCGAGCAATATTCAGTTGGCCCAACTGGGACTGGAAAACTGGTTAAGCCTGGTGAATGATTCATCGTCAGATTCAGCGAGTAATCTGGAAACCGAATTAACTGCTGCGCTGGAAAGTTTGAAATCGATTGAGGGCAGTTGTTCGCTGGCGGTGGAGTTGCTGGCGGATCGGCAAAGCGGATTGATCGAGGTGGATTATGAAGGTGCGGTGGCGGGGCTGAAAGTGATCGGGTCAACCGAAGACGATGGCGAGCGGGTTTTGTGCGACGCGGATGAATTGAAAATCGCAGCCAGGGTGAAATTTGATTTGGTTGGCAACCGCGCGAAAGTTGAAAAATTTTCTTTTGCCGGACCCGGGGTTTTCGTAGCTGGGATGGGTGACTGTGTTATTGGCGAAGATGATCTCAGCAACGCAGTTGTTCGGATTGCTGAAGGGGTGATCGAGCCGTCAGAGATAATTGAGGCATTGGGATTGTGGCGGGAAGTTGAACAACTGGGGATTGAAGTTGTGGACGGCAAGATGGAATTTTCCGGTATTTTTACCAGTGATTTTTCCGACGAACAGCGGCAAAGTAAGATCGGGCTGGAAATAAACGCTACGGAATTGGAAATGAGCTGGGGAAACTGGGATAAATCGGCAGGAGAAATTCTGACGGTGAAGTTGGCGAGCGAATTCGACCGTTCGGCAGGTTTGTTCCGGGTGGATGCTTTGGGCTGGCAGTGCGGAGGAGTTCAGGGGGTGAGCCAATTGAAAGCTCAGTTGCTCAATCCCGAGGCGCCGATTGAGCAGTTGGCTGGGGGATGGGAATTTGAAGATTTTTCTGAGCTGCCGGAGCGACTGTCGGAAATTTTTCAGCAGGTTGAGTTGGGGACGATTTTTAAAGTGGCGGACATGGCGGTTTTGGAAGATGTGCTGCTCGAGACAGAGGCTGATGATTTGCCGGCGATTAATTTGACAGCCAATGGTCCGATGGACGGGCGGTTATTTGTCGGATTAAATCAGAACCAGGCTAAGGTTGAATGTCGGTTGAACTTTCCGGGCGAAACTGAATTTGCTTGTCGTCGGGGTCTGGCTGCCAAGGAACTGGGAGAAATCGAAGAATTTCCCCCCGGAATTTTGAGTGATGGTTACTTTAATCTGGATGATGATTTGCGGTTGGGTGGAATTCGAGGTTCTGCAGGTTTGCAGGGTGAATTGAGTTGGGATGAA
The DNA here is from genome assembly GCA_030634605.1 of Sedimentisphaerales bacterium. Taxonomy (GTDB): domain Bacteria; phylum Planctomycetota; class Phycisphaerae; order Sedimentisphaerales; family SM23-30; genus JAFGSR01. The sequence goes on along the minus strand of DAOWAK010000001.1, from coordinate 3,519 downwards.
GCCGGTGAAAAGTACAATTTTAAGACAGCGATGGACCTGAGCGGTGCGGAATTTTTTATCGAATCTGTTTCAGGTGATCTGAGCGAGCGATTAATGCACAAGTCGGCCGGCGAATTGCTGCGGATCGAAGGTGTTCTGGCGGGCGACAACAAGAGCAAAACCATTCGACTGAAACCATTCACGCTTCAGGTGGGCAGGAGCAGTTTGCAAGCTGGAGTGTTGCTAAAGGGCGTTAATCTGGCAGACCTCACGGACCGAACAGCTTCGGCTCAAGCGGAGCGGGAAGATGGTTACGGCGAGGTGGATCTGGATGTTACGGTTGATATTCCGGATGTAGCTGGGGCGGTTCGGTGGTTTGATAAGTTGTCGGATTTGGATTTGGCTGGTCGGTTGCGGGCCGATGGCGGATTGGTTTTGCAATTGTTGAAGAAGCCCAAGGTTCTCTGGAAGCCTGGTCGAGTCGATGGAGCGGTTAGCTGGATGATGGAAGGCGAGCCGGCTGAGTTCGAGTTGAGCCACGTGGAATTTTCGCCCGGCAGGCTTTACGTTCCTGCAGCAACGGTGAGGTTAGGTAAAAATCATCTGTCGCTGGTGGCTGATGTCAGCCGATCGGCAACTTCGGATCAGACGGCGACACAAGCAACTGATGAGCAGTTGGGTTTCCAGGGCAGAGTGGATGTGCTGTCGGATTATCTGAATCTGGACGATCTGAAAAAATACGCTGAATGGCTGGGCCTGGAAAGCACAGCGGTGGATTTTGATGAATTTGTAGTAGCTGCGGAGGAAGCGACAGCTGCTGTGGAATCAGGAGATGTCGAAGCTGTAGAAAAAGTAATTGCAGAAGCGATAACTGCTGATGAGACAGCTATCCAGGATTCAGGCGAAAAAGATAAGGTTCGTCAAAAGCGGGCCAGAGCGCTGCTGCGGCAGTGCAGCGTGGCCGGCAGTTGTGATATCGGTCAGTTGTGCTACACCGATCCAGCCACGGGGGCGTTTATGGAATTGCAGCAGTTAAGGGGCGGTTACGAACTGGCCGAGGGCGTTTTTCAGGCGCAAATTTTGGCGGGGCTGGGCGGGGGTGTGGTGGAACTGACAGTTAAATCGGTTCTGGATGCCGACGAGCCGGTGATTGAGTATCATCAGGCGGCCCGGGAAATGTCCGCCAACGAATCGCTTCGGGTGGTGGTCGAGAGTGAATTTCCGGGGCTGGAAGTTACCGGAACCATTTCCGAGAAAAAAGATTTGCGGGTGGCTTTGAGGCATGTTCTGGCCGGCGGAATGAACTGGCAGGGCAGCGGCGTGACGAAATGTCTGGACGGCACGCTTTACGGACCGGGCGGGCCGAACTGGCTGATTAAGGTTTTTCCGGGGCTTAGGCTGGTGGAATATAAATGGCGGGAGATGACCAATCAATACGACTGTTACCCCGACGGCAGCAAGAAAAATCACATGCTGTTTGACGGGCAGCGGTACGACATTTACATAACCGGCCTGTCGCAACCGGTTACTCAGCAGGAGCAGTACGATGCGGTTATGGAAAAATTGCGTCAGGATTTGCAGGCCAGTCGCGATCAGTTAACCAGGCTGGATCAGGGCCGTTTGAAATTGCCCCAGGAAAAGGCCCGGCGGCTGCGCGAGCTGGCTCAGGAACTGGAAAAGTTGTGGCAGCGACATGAAAATGGTGAAAAACTCAGGGTTTCGGAGGCGGACTATATTGTCGGCGCTCAGGTCAGCGGTAAAACCGAGGAGCTTTTCGACAAACCCAGGGAGTTTCTGCGGGTGCCGATTTTTTATTCGCACAGCTTCGTGGTGGAGCGGGCCATGGTAGGCATCGAGACCAGCAACGCAGCGGTAGGGGCGATGAAGCAGATTATGAAAAAAGTCGAAACGAAAAATCTGATTAACCTGCTCAACGGCAGCAACAGCAATTCTAAGAAGCAGTAAATTGATTGGGGATTCGGTGGATCAGGGTGAGTCAACTTCGGCGGTGGGGATTTCAGGCAAGGCATGTGGAACCACGGGGGCAGCTTCGATGACACGCATGGATTTCCACTTGCCCTGCTGAAAACGCAGGAAAAACACCACCGCCAGAGAGCTGATGAAAGCGGCGGCGAAAAACCAGGCGACATAGAGGCCGCCTTGTGAGCCCCATTGATAAATTATCGCCAGTGAACTGGGCACCACCATTATTATCCAGCTTAACGTCATGGAAATTATCATTACGAAGCGAGTGTCGCCGGCCCCTTTGAGAGCGCCGGAAAAAACCAGGTTGCCGGTGTCAAACAAGCTGTAAAACGCCACGAAACACAAGAGCGTTTTGGACAGGTCGGCAATCTTTTTGAATTCCAGCGGATCGGCTTTGACGGAAAACGGATACAGAAACAATTCCGGCACAAACCAGAAGCCCAGGGCGATCAGGGTCATGTAAACGGACGTCAAATAGAATGCCGACCAGGTGGAGCGTTGGGCCAATTTGGGGTCGTTTTTGCCCAGGGCCTGGCCGACCAGAACGGTTAGCGCGATGGAAAATCCGATCATGGGCATGAACCCCAGGCTGTTGATTTGAAACGCGATGTTGCTGGCCATCAGAGACGTTTTGTCGATCCGGCCGATCAGGGCGATGAACATGGTAAACGCCATGATATCGAGCATAAACTGGACGCCGTTGGGCGCGCCATAGCGCAGCAGCCGTTTGAACAGGTCGGGTTTAAAGCGGGCGCCGGAAAGGGTGTCGAAATTGACACGTTGTTCTTTTTTCAGGAACAGCACAACAAAAAGAACCGCTGAAACGGTGCTGCCGATTACGGTGGCCCAGCCGGCCCCGGCGATACCCATTTGGGGCAGGGAGCAATTGCCGAAAATCAGCAGCCAGTCCAGGACGATGTTGATTACGATGCCGACGGTATTGACAACGAGCACCGTCCAGGTTTTGCTGCGGCCGGTGAAGAATCCGGAAATGGTGGTGGAAATCAGCACCGGTGCGGCACTGAGACACATGATTTTGAAATAAACCACTTCGTGGACGCGTACCGATTCATCGTGTCCCATCCAGTCGAAAAATGTCGGGGCCAGGGGCAGTAAAAAAAGCATCAGCGCAGCCCCGGCAATGCTGAGAAAAATTCCCTGCCAGATAGCGGCCCCAACTTGTCTTGGCCTTTGGGCGCCGGTGTATTGGGCGACGAAAGTGTTGACGTAGCCGACGGTGCCCATGAAGAAACTGACAAAGGTAAACGAAAGAATCCCCGCCGGCATAGCTGCGGACATGGTGTCGTTGGAGTGCCAGGTAAGGAACATGCGATCCACGAACATCTGGATGGTGTGGGCGCTGGTACTGAGCACCAGCGGAAACGCCACACGCAGAACCTCGGCGCATCCTCCCGGTCCCTGCCAGCGATTTTTCAGTCGCGCTATCATCGGTTACAATCTTAGCATCAGAGCGAGTTGAACAAAACAAAAAAGCTCCGTTCGGTTGGTTGGAAGCTCATTCGTAAGCGGTGATTTTCGACAGGAAGTGCTGTG
>DAOWAK010000085.1 GCA_030634605.1 Sedimentisphaerales bacterium | reverse complement strand
CTTATCGATAAAATTAAAGAGATTCAACCCAAATATTCCAGCGATGATAAATTGGCGGAAGGATTGATCCGTCTGAAAATTTACCCGGATGAAGCTACGCCGGAAATAATGAATTTTATCAGGGAAAATCTCCGTAATCCATTGTTGCACAAGCTTGATCTTTTCGTTCGATCATATACCTTGAGGCAAAAATGGAAAATGGACCCCGGAATCATGATCGAATTGAATCGAAAATATGGCCCGATTGATTATGAAAATCTCGATCAGCGGCTGGAACTGGATTGGCGGTTACCATATAGCCATGCTCTCTACTGGGCAAGTCAGGGAATGAATTACGTCGATGAACGTTCCAGCAGGCAGGTTAGGATAAATCTCTATAGAAATATTTATCATAGCTTGCAACACATGTCTCATTACGGCAATCTGGAAATTATAATTTATACACCTCCCGCCCAGGCTACCCAAAGAAATCCCGGACAGGAAATCCTGCGCAAGCAACAACCGGACCGCGTCGAAGTGTTTCTCAGTCAGGATTTGCGCATGTTTCCTTCCGCTTATCAAACTGTTTGGGATGTGATAGAATACTATGAAAACTCCGAAGAAAAAGGCTCGAAAGGTACTCTCGTTGCTGCCGCTAATATGGCCTGGTCCGGTATAGAAAACCTTTATCTCGCCGGCCATCAAGAAGTCGCGGAATATTATTACGCCGATTTGAAAAAACGTTTCCCAAAAAACCGCGATTATGACCGCTCTCTTACCGATTTTTTACGTTACACTTTGAACCAGGAAATTCAGGAACTCTCGCCAAGACGAGGCAGCGATTATATCGACTCTTTTCTACGCAACGGCTACGCTTTATATGCCCAGGGAAATTATGAAATGGCCGATGCCAATATTCAGCGGGCCAGACAATTGTATGGGTTGCTGGAAAAAAGATTTCCTGATCCGGGAACTCGGATAGAGTTACCACCTTGGGCGGATCTGCGGAATATATCAATAATGAAATATCTTAACGACTCCGCCATTAAGTCGGATTACAAAGGCTTGTTTCTCAACCGGATCAAGATCGATCAGCCGGAGTTTTACGATCAAATCATGAAAGAATTACAACAGTCCGGGAGCACCACAAATGGCTCGCAAGGTTTCGCGCCGGTCAATCGTTAAAATCCCACCGGATCGCTCAAATGCGGCCGTCGTCCCTCTGTTGCCCACCGAGGTGCCCCAGGGGGTGGAAATCCGCCCCGTCCTGCCCGATGAAATTGGTCAGTGCGTGTCTTTGTTTTTTCGTAACTCATCTGGCGATGATAAACAGGTTTACACCCGCGTAGAGTCATTTAAGCAGTTAGCCCGGCAGGAAAATTACGACCTCACTCGACAGATCGTTGCAACGGTCAACGGAAAAATCCGCCATGCCTGCCTTTTTGTTCCTCAATCGGGACGCTTGGCTTTTTTGTTTACCTCCTGGGCCGAGCAGAACAGCGAAATTGATTCCAATATTGCGGCCAGAACGGTAACCGAAACCTGCAATTGGGCTTTTCGACAGGGCAGCAATCTTGTCCAGGTCCTGATTGAAATGACCGATCATTACCGACACGAGCTTTGCCTCAAGAGCGGTTTTCGTTCCCTGACCGACCTGATTTACATGTATTATCCCGCCATAACTCCCCGGCAGATGTCCCCTCTGCCCTCCCCATACCAATGGTTAACCTACGAACCGCCCCACCATGACCTTTTTAAGCAGACAATCAACCAGACCTATCAGGACAGCCTGGATTGCCCCGAATTGAACCAGTTGCGTAATATGGATGACGTGATTGATTCTCACAAAGCCGCCGGCCAGTTTGCGCCACGCTGGTGGAAAATCTTATTGCATAATGACGAACCCGCCGCAGTCCTTTTGCTTAATCCGCTGAAATCCTCCGACGTGCTGGAACTGACTTATATGGGGCTGCTGCCCGAATTTCGAGGCCGGGGCCTCAGCCGGATGGTTCTTGAAGAAGCTTTACACTGCATCCCTCTAAGCAATCGCCGAAACCTGACGCTCGCCGTTGACTGCCGCAATAAGCCCGCCTGTCAATTATATCTCAACTTTGGTTTTGAGGTAATTTTCCGCCGCACCGCCTTAATCAAGCCCTCTGTTTGGCCAAAATGATATACAATTGGTTTACGCTTTATTGGTTTTTACCGGCTTTTTCCGCTAATCCGGAGCCTCCCATTTCTTTTTGGTAACAACAAACGCATTTTGCCGAATTGTAAGTTGCTGATTGTTAATGAGATACGCATGCAAAGCTGATTTTCTTTGCGTTTTCCCCTTATATCAATGTTGAAAAAGCGGATTCCACAGGTTTTCCACATACCGATTTATGCGGTGCAAAATATGTGGAAAGATTTTTTTTTTCACTCATAACTATATGCCAGTTCTCCCCCTGTTACATGTGGATAAGAAACCCTGTTATTTTCTGTTGAATCGTTGTGAGATATTCATAACATCTAATCTATGGAAACCAGAATTCGCAGAATATTTTGGTTGCACGGAATAGAACCTTTCAGCATTTATTGCTGTCTATGCTTTTTGGGCCACTTGCAAATGAGTTTTGGACCGATGATTGATTGCGATTATCCCTGCCGAAATTGATTTTGTTAGTGTGAAAAGTTGTCTATCATTTTGGCCTTCGGCATGACGTTTTTCAGGACGCTATAGCCGCCGGCAGGTTGTTCTGTCTGTGTTTGTTTTATAATTTTAGAGTAGTTCATAATCACTTAATATTGACGAATGGAGAACTGTTGTGAGCGCCACGTGTACAGATATTGTAGAAAAAATTAATAGCAGCATTGCCCAGAAGGTCGGCCAGCAACGACATAAAATTTGGTTCAAAAATTCTACCCGCCTTATGCTGGAGGAAGATTATGTCAAAGTTGGTGTCCCCAATCTCTTCATCGGGGGGTGGATCGAAAACCACTTTTCCGAACAGATTCGCAATGCGGTCCAGGAAGTTACCAACCGGTCGGTCAAAGTGATTTTCACTATTGATCCCGATCTCTTTGGCGGTCAGCGCCGCCGGCAGCTCGATTCCCAGGCCGAATTTGTTGCCAAAAGCACCTCCTCGGTTCGTCGGAAAAAACCTCAGGAAACCCCCCGCAACCACTCAACTCTCCGACACAAGCTCGAAAGTTATGTGGTCGGCAATTCCAACCAATTGGCTTACAGTGCCGCCAAAACTGTCGTTGCCGAGCCCCGAACTCACTTCAATCCACTTTTTATTCACGGCGGCTGTGGTCTGGGTAAAACCCACCTCCTCCAGGGAATCTGTAACGCCGTCCGCGACATTCGCCCCCAGACGCGGTTTTTGTGCGTCTCCGGCGAAGAATTTACCAATCAATTTGTTTTATCGCTCAAAATGGGCAAACTTGACAACTTCCGCCAGCGTTTTCGCCGGGCCGATTTGCTGCTTATTGACGATGTGCACTTCCTGGCCAACAAAAAAGCTACCCAGGAAGAGTTCCTGCACACTTTTAACGCCATCGACACCGCCAGCAAGCAAGTCGTCATGGCTTCTGACGCTCATCCCAAGATGATCGGCGAGTTGTCTGACAGCCTGGTCAACCGCTTTATCTCCGGCATGGTCGTCAAAATCGAACCGCCCGAATTCGAAACCCGCTGCTCCATTCTTCGCCAACGCACCCGGGAGCTAAAGAAAGATGTCCCCGAATCCGCCATCGAATACATCGCCAAAAACCTCCGCGCCAACGTCCGCGAACTCGAAGGCGCCCTGCTCAAGGTGGTTGCCTACGCTTCGCTCAGCAGCAGCCCTATTACGCTGGCAGTAGCCAAAGAAGCTCTCGAGGACCACATCGCCCGCACCGACCCCATCGTACACCTCTCCGACATCGAAGCCGCTGTCACCACCTTTTTCGGCATCACCCCCGCCGATGTCCATTCCTCCAAAAAAACCCGAACCATCAGCCTGGCTCGCTCCGTGGCCATGTATCTTGCCCGCAAGCACACCACCATGTCTTTCCCCGAAATCGGTCGATTCATGGGAAACAAAAACCACGCCACCGTCATCCTCGCCTGCCGCAAAATCAATGGCTATCTGGGCGACAACGAAACCCCCGTTACCTGGGAAACCCCCATGGGCAAAAGAGAAATGAAAATCACCCCGATTTTGGACAAACTTGAAGCCTCGATAAGCAGATAGTAGTCTGGTGAATTAATTATTCAGAATTTGCCAAACGTCGGGTGCCACCTTTCTGTATTTCCCAGAGGTGCTTCGGTACAATCGTTATTATGGAACCCGTTAAAACATTGCAGCTAACCAATAGGAAAATTATGGCACCATTGATCATCAGTATATCAGGAGTAAGGGGAATTATCGGTGAGTCCCTGACCCCGGCCCAGGCCGGCGAATTCGGCATGGCTTACGGCACTTTCCTCCGCCAAACTCAACCCGCCGAGAAACCCATCAAAATCTGCATCGGTAGAGATTCCCGCCCCTCCGGCTCAATGATGGCTGCCGCTTTAAGCTCCGGCCTGATGGCCGCCGGCTGCGAAACCATCGATCTCGGCATCGTCACCACCCCCGGAGTGGCCCTGATGGTCAAACACCTCTCTTGTGCCGGCGGAATCGTCATTACCGCCTCGCATAACCCCATCGAATGGAACGGAATCAAGTTCATCCGCGACGACGGCATTGCTTACCCTGCCGATCAGATCAAAAAGATTCACGAACTGTATTACAATAAGCAGTTCGATCTCCAACCCGCCCAAAAAGTCGGCCAATCCTCCGCCGAAAGCAAAACTCATGCGGTCCATGTCGATATGACCCTGCAAATCTGCGACAAAACCCTCATCCGCTCCAAACGCTTCAAGGTGGTTCTGGACAGCATAAATGGTGCCGGATGTGTCGTAACCGCCAACTTGCTTTCCGAGCTGGGCTGTGAAGTCATCCACCTGAACAACCGACCCACCGGGTTTTTCGCTCATACGCCCGAACCCACCGCCGAAAACCTGGCTGAACTGGGCCCGGAGATAACCAAACACCACGCCGCCATCGGCTTCGCCCAGGACCCCGACGCCGACCGATTAGCCCTCGTTGACGAAAACGGCCTGTATATCGGTGAGGAATACACCCTCGCCCTGGCCGCCAAATACATCTTCAGCAAAAAACAAGGCCCCGCCGCTGCCAATTTATCCACCTCACGCATGATCGACGACATCGCCGCCCAGGCCGGCTGTAAGGTAATTCGCACCCCCGTCGGCGAAGCTCACGTCGCCAACGCCATGCAAGCCAACAATTGCGTCATCGGCGGCGAAGGCAACGGCGGTATTATAGACCTCCGCGTCGGACTGGTCCGCGACAGCCTCGTCGGCATCGCTCTTATCCTGCAACTGCTCGCCGAAACCGGCAAAACCGTAAGCCAACTGGTTGACGAAATCCCCCGCTATCACATGATAAAAACCAAGTTCCCCTGCCCCGCCGAAAAAACCGACCAGACCCTTGAAACCGTCAAAGACCATTTTGCCCAGAGAGCCGCCACCGAAGACATTAAAGTGGACACCCAGGACGGTATTCGTATCGACCTGCCTCAAGGCTGGGTCCAGCTCCGCGCCAGCAACACCGAACCCATCATGCGCATCATGGCCGAATCAACGGATCAAGAAACCACCAAAAACCTCATCGACCAGATCCAAAAATTAATCTTCTAACCACACCTCGCGGCAATCTCAGCCGCAATAATTCGCATTAATTCCGGGTGGCAAAACTCTTATCTTAAAATCCGTGCAATCCGTGGTTGCCTATCTGTATTATCTTATATTTATCCCCAAAATCAGTGCAAATCAGTGGCAAAAATTCTTAAATTCTCTGAGCCCTCTGTGTCCTCTGTGGCAAAATTCTTATCTTAAAATCCGTGCAATCCGTGGTTGCCTATCTGTATTATCTTATATTTATCCCCAAAATCAGTGCAAATCAGTGGCAAAAATCCTTAAATTCTCTGAGCCCTCTGTGTCCTCTGTGGCAAAATTCTTATCTTAAAATCCGTGCAATCCGTGGTTGCCTATCTGTATTATCT
>DAOWAK010000127.1 GCA_030634605.1 Sedimentisphaerales bacterium | reverse complement strand
TCACTGCCATTTGCAAATGGGACAATACCCCGGTGGGCTGGATGGATTGTTGGGCCGATCCCGGCAGACGGGTGTTACCGGGTGGATTACGATTGGCACCGATCTTGGCGACAGCGCAGCGGGAATTGAACTTGCTCAGGAACATGAAGGTGTGGCTTGCACAGCGGGGATTCATCCTCATGAAGCGGGAAAAATGCCGAGGGATTATCTGGGGCAGCTCGAGGAGATGGCTCAAAGTGAGAGCGTTTGCGCCCTGGGCGAAATGGGGCTGGATTATCACTACAATCACAGCGAACCGGCGGTACAGCGAAAGATTTTTGAACAGCAACTTGAGTTAACGGAGAAACTGGGACTTCCAGTGGTGATTCACTGTCGGGAGGCTTTTGAAGATTGCCTGGCTATTATGCGGGCCGGATGCCGGGAAGGATCGGCGGTGTTTCACTGTTTCAGCGGTGACCGTAAGCAGGCGGCAACGGTGCTGGATATGGGGCATTTGATCAGTTTTACCGGAGTGGTAACTTTCAAAAACGCCCGGATCAACCGTGAGGTGGCTGAGTATGTGCCGGACGATAGGTTTTTTCTGGAAACGGACGCTCCGTTTCTCAGCCCGGAACCCAAGCGTAACGTTCGGCCTAATGAGCCGGGTTTGCTGGTTCATGTGGCGGAGAAAATGGCTGAGCTACGTGGGACCGGTATCACTGAAATTGCGGAAATTACCACCCGAAATGCTGTTGACTTTTTCAAGTTACCAGCTTTCGCTGGACCGGATTCGCCGCGATCCCGGCATGGCTAACGACGCTTCCTTCGTTCGCTTAACCCTTTCAAAATAAGTAGTTAAATACAAATGCCTATACGATCAAGTTGGAAAAACGCTGAATTAATCGATAACAATTAATTGACAAAAACTAACCTTTAACTAACAGGTTTTTTTGAGGAAAGGACAATAACAGATGACATTGGCATTGATAACCGGGGGTGCGGGATTTATCGGCAGCAATATGGTTCGCTTTCTGTTGGAAAAAGATCAGCAGGTGCGGGTGCTGGATAACTTTGAGACCGGCAAACGTGAGAACCTGGCTGAGATTGCCGACCAGATCGAGGTGGTCGAAGGTGATATTCGTGATGAGGAGGCCGTCAAGCGCAGCATGGACTCGGTAGAAGTGGTATATCATCTGGCAGCTTTGGGTTCGGTGCCACGGTCGATCAAGGAACCGCGAACCACTCACGATGTTAATGTAACCGGGATGCTGAATGTGCTGGAGGCGTGCCGAGCGGCCCAAGTGAAGCGGTTGGTTTTTGCTTCGAGTTCATCCATCTACGGCGAAAGTGATGTGCTGCCCCAGCACGAAGGTTTGCCGATTGCACCGATCAGTCCTTACGGGGCCAGCAAAGCTATCGGAGAAATTTACAACAAAGCTTATTATGCAACTTACGGTTTGCAGACTATCAGTCTGCGTTATTACAATGTGTTCGGCCCGCGTCAGGACCCCACCAGTCAGTACGCGGCTGCTGTTCCGCTTTTTGTCTCGGCGCTGATGCGGGACACCCCCCCCACCATCTTCGACGACGGTGAACAGACCCGCGGCTTTACCTTTATTGAGAATGTGATGAACGCCAACTGGAAAGCTGCCACCGCTGCGGAAACCCACGGTGAAGCAGTGAACATTTCCACCGCCAACGCGGTTTCGGTCAACACGGTGGTCAACACCATCAAGGAACTGCTGGGCAAGGACATCGCTCCGAATTACGCCCCTCCGCGGGAAGGCGACATTAAGCATTCACTGGCAGATGTGTCACTAGCCAAGAAGGTGATCGGCTACGAACCGGCTGTAACTTTTGACGAAGGCATCCGCCGGGCGATTGACTGGTACAAGGAAAACCTGGGCTAAGTAAGTTTGCGGTGGCCAACCATCGCGCTGCTTCGCTCGTGCAGTAATTGAATTTCGGTGACAATCTAATCCAGATCGTCGAATGCTATTTTTCGTCGATTCGTGATCGGCCTCGTTCAGTTCAGCCTCCAAATTCGCGGAGATACCGCTCCATGCGGCTTTTCAGAACGTCGTCGATGTGCACCCGGTTGTTGAGGGGACGGTTGTGCAGATGAGCGATTATTTCGCGGACGTTGACGATGGAAAAAACGTCAAAGCCGAATTCTTTCTTAACCTCCTCGATAGCGGTCAGATCCCCTTGGCCTCGTTCCATGCGATCCACCGAAACAATCACGCCGGTAACGGATGGTTTTTCAGAGGCGGCAAGCATGTCCATGGTTTCACGGACGCTGGTTCCGGCGGTGATGACGTCTTCGATAATGACGACGCGTTCGCTGCCTTGGTACTGGTGGCCGATGAGCGAACCTCTTTCGCCGTGATCCTTGGCTTCTTTACGGTTGTAGGTAACTGAAACATTATGGCGGTGTTCACTTTGCAGGGCGATGGCGGCAGTTACCGCCAGGGGGATTCCTTTGTAGGCCGGACCGTAGAGGTTGTCGAAGTTGCTCTGCCAGTGTTCGATTATGGCGGCGGCGTAAAACCGACCCAGTTGGGCAAGTTGTTCGCCGGTGCGGTAATTGCCGGTGTTGACGAAATAAGGGGTGCGTCGGCCGCTTTTGGTAACGAAATCACCAAAGGTCAACACCCCTGAGACTACGAGAAACTCAATAAATTCGGTTTTGTAGTTCTGCATAAAATTTCCTGTTTTGGAAAGGAGCTGCCGCTGTGCGAAAACTTACACTTTCAGTTCGACGTCGGCCACTTTGGCGTAACGGCCGAATTTTCGTTTGATGGGGGTAATGGCTTCGGCAAGGAATTCATCAACCTGTTCGGGAGCGCGGCCGATGTATTTTGCCGGTTTCATTACGTCTTTGAAATCGACAGCTTTGAATGCGGGGTCGTTTTTAAGTCGTTCGATGAGGTCGTTTTTGCGACCGTGGTTTTTTACCTGATCGGCGGCGGCGTGGCTGTGTTTACGGATGATTTCGTGCAGTTCCTGTCGGTCGCCGCCCGTCTGAACGGCAGCCATGAGGATGTCCTCGGTAGCCATGAAGGGCAGTTCCGCATCAACGGCAGCGGCGATAACCCTGGGATAAACAACCAGTCCGTCCAGCACGTTGGTCAGGATGCCCAGAATAGCGTCCACCGCCAGAAATGCTTCCGGGACGGCCAGGCGTTTGTTGGCGGAATCGTCAAGGGTGCGTTCGAACCACTGCTCGGCGGCAGTCATGGCGGGTGAATCGGCCAGACTGATGACGTAACGGGCCAGCGAGGTTATTCGTTCACAACGCATGGGGTTGCGTTTGTAAGCCATGGCGGATGAGCCGATCTGGTTTTTTTCGAAAGGCTCCTCGATCTGTTTCAGATGGGCCAGCAGGCGAATATCGTTGGCGAATTTGTGGGCCGATTGGGCGACGGCGGAAAGTGACGCCAGGATGTTGGCGTCAATTTTGCGGTTGTAGGTCTGGCCGGTTACGGGTGCAACTTTGTCGAAGCCCAGTTTTTTAGCGACGAACTTGTCCAGACGCTTGACCTTGCGATGGTCGCCGTCAAAAAGTTTCAGATAAGAAGCCTGGGTGCCGGTGGTGCCTTTGACACCCCGAAAAACCATGGTTTCCAGACGATGCTGAACTTCCTCAATATCCGACACAAAATCATAACCCCACAAGGTGGCCCGTTTGCCGACGGTGGTTAGCTGGGCGGGTTGGAAATGCGTGTAACCCAGGGTGGGCAGCTTGCGATAGCGACGGGAGAATTTTCCCAGCCGATCGATCACCTGTACCAGCCGGGCTCGCACAAGTTCCAGGGCTTTGCGCATCTGTATAAGGTCGGTGTTGTCGCCGACGTAAGCACTGGTAGCCCCCAGGTGGATAATAGCCCGGGCATCCGGAGCAGCGTCGCCAAAAGTGTGCACGTGGGCCATGACGTCGTGGCGGAACTTCTTCTCGTAACGAGCGGCTTTTTTGAAGTCGATGTCATCAAGGTGACGACGCATGGCGGCGAGTTGTTTTTTGGTAATGGTCAATCCAAGCTCGGATTGACCCTCAGCCAGGGCTAGCCAGAGCCGACGCCAGGTGCTGAATTTGAACTGCGGCGAAAAGATGGTCAACATTTCGTCCGAACCATAACGGCTAACGAGGGGATTTTCGTATTTGTCGTAATTTTTGCTATTCATAAAAACAGTCTAACGCCATCACTTATGACGGTCAATATTTATCCAAAGCTTGCGGATCCAACGACCAAAACCACTTTTTATTGACAGGTAAACTGTTAGAAATCGTCCTTAGGGAGTTTCTGAGGGTGCGGTTTCGCACTTTTTCTTGAGTGGCTCGGTTGGGTTTCGGTTTGGCAGGGCCTTTTTGGCTAGGCGGACGACAATTTTAAGCAGGTTCAATGAACTTTACGAAAGCACATTTTATTAAAAACCGTCCTAAAGACCCTGCTGGAGTGCAATTAACGAAACGTAAAACTGCGAAAGTTCACTGAGGGTGGGATGCCCAAAACTCCGTTGACTTAAGGCGGCAAATGTGCCAAGATACAGCAGACAAAGGTTATAGGACGAATATGGAGAACGTAAAAATTCTTTTTTCCCAGGGAACCGGTGGGCACTTTATGGGTCAGAATGCACAGATGGACCAGGATAAAGCCGCTTCGGCGTTGACAGATGAGTTGCTGGTCCGCCGATGCCGCAACGGAGAAATGGCTGCTTTTGCCGAGCTGATAGAAAGACATCAGCATCGGCTGTTCAATGCGGTTTTGCGGATGGTTTACAACTATGACGACGCCCAGGAGCTTACCCAGGACGCGTTTGTCCGGGCCCTGCAGGGCTTGAGCAGGTTCCGGGGCAACTCCGGTTTTTATACATGGTTGTTCCGGATTGGGATGAATTTGTGTATCAATTTTCATCGCCGACGCAAGACAGTGCGGTTTTCGTCGCTGGATGCTTTAGGACAAACGACGGGGCATCAAGCGGATGGCTTGCTGGAACTCCCAGACGGGCAGTCGCCGGCACCGGCCCGCCAGGTACAGATTAATGAAGAGCACCAAAACGTGCTCAAGGCGCTGGAGCAACTGGAACCGATCAGCCGGGCGGTGATTGTTCTGCGGGATGTGGAAGAGTTGGATTACCGTCAGATCGCCGAAATTCTGGAAGTTCCGGTGGGCACGGTGAAAAGCCGGCTGTTCCGGGCACGATTGGCGGTCCGGGAACGGCTAAAATGAAATGACATTCCCCGGTAAAAATCATGAGTGACAAAGAAGATAAACTTAACATT
>DAOWAK010000156.1 GCA_030634605.1 Sedimentisphaerales bacterium | reverse complement strand
GTAATTTTGCCCCAACTTTCGTGAAAAAACCGTCAAAACACTGCCATTTGCGCCCATGTTTTCGCACTGAAATTGATCTTTTCGCGCTTTTGCCACGCTTTCAGCCCGCTTTGAGCGCCGCGCTTTCGGCCGCATTCCGGACCCCCCATGTCTGTATATACGGTAAGATTTATAGAAGAGCAGCGAAGGAACGTAGCGTCGAATCCCAACCGACCAAAGATCTGGTCAAGCGAAAGCTTGCCATTTTCGCGACAGTTCCGACCCCGCCGTCAATCCTCCGAAGTGACTCTGCCGCGGAGGGATTTAATGCTGCTGCGATGCTTCTTATCCGCTAATCGCTTGCGTTTTGATGCCCGGGTCGGTTGGGTGGGGCGGCGCTGCTTAGGGACGATCAGAGCCTTGCTGATCAACTTCCTCAGCCGATCGAGACATTCCTGGCGGTTACGGTTTTGCAGACGATAGCAGTCCGACTGGATTATCAGCCGGTTATCGACGGTAACTCTGCTGCCGGCAAGCTTTTGCAGCCGTTTCTTCACGGTCAGGCTTAACTCCGGGCAGTTTCCCAGGTCGAAGCTCAATTGTGCTCTGGTATTGACCTTATTGACGTTCTGCCCGCCCGGACCGCGGGACCGCACGTAACTAATCGTGATATATTGCTCAGAAATCGTTATTTTCTCGTTAATTTTCACCATCTGTATCCCGGCCATTTTGCCGACCGGCAGCTACCACCTGCACCCGGCAGCAAATCCAACGCTGAACCCAGCGGGGCCTGTGGTTTTGTAAGTCACCATTATGTAAGGTATTACGACAAGTTCAGCATTGAATTATAGGCGAATTACTGGTAATTGCAATTAATCATTTTTAGGGTTATAATACGGAGCTAATGGAATTTACGCGTTTTGACAAAAGGATTGTCCCAATGAAAAAAATCTCATGGATGTTGCTGGCGAGCTGTTTGATCTGGAGTTGTTTACTGTATGTTTCACCGGTTACGGTCTCGGCGGCCCAGGGCGAAACCGTGATGCTCACCCCCGGTGGGCAGTGGCAGGAAGTGGAAAACCTTTCACCGCAACTGGTTGCGATGCAGCAACTTATCGCTCAAGGCAAAGCCAAAAAAGCTCAAAAGCAATTAAGCCGATGGATCGAGGACAACGATGATTCTCCCTGGCTGGACCAGGCGATGTTTTTGAAGGCTCAGGCGTTGTTTGATCGAGGCTTGTATTACCAGTCTTTTGGGGTTTACGAGGAACTGCTGGACAGCTTCCCCGCCAGTGCGCTTTGGGAATCGTCGCTACGACAGCAGATTGAGATTGCTAAATTGTTCCTGGCCGGAAAAAAACGCAAAGTATGGGGTTTTATCCCAGCTTCGGCCAGAACCGAAGCTTTGGAAATCCTCGAACGGGTCGAAGAACGCTGGCCTGGCTCGGACCTGGCAGCTTATGCATTGAAGATGCAGGCGGACTATTATTTTAACGCCGGCCGATTCATTGAAGCGCAGGGAGCTTATCAGATTCTGGTGGATCACTACAGCAGCAGCCGTTATTACGAGGAATCGCTTTTGCATAGCGCCGAGGCGACGCAAGCTCAGTATCGCGGGCCGCGTTATGACGGTCGCTGTCTTAATGACGCCCGGATAAGATACGAACAGTACCGTCTGCGTTTCCCGCAAAAAGCCAAGCAACTGGGTATCGCGCAGCGGATTACGCGAATTCACTGGCAGCAGGCGGAAAAGAATTATGTTGTGGCGGATTATTATCGAAGGACTCATCACGACGAGTCTGCCCGTTATTATGCCGAGTACGTCAAAGCTAACTGGGCGGGCAGCGAATGGGATAAAAAGGCCGATGCGTTGCTGGCGGAGGTTTCCAGCCAATAAAATTCGGTTCTATAATAGATTGGGCGGACCGAGGACAAGGGGAATCGAAATAATGAAAAAACAACTTCCGGCATCCTATAAATTATTGCGAATGAATTTTGTCAGCGTGGCTGTGCTGGCTGTGGCGGCGGTGCTGGTGCTGTTTAACGGCGGTTGCCAGGATGTAGATCCCGAGCAGGGCTACACGAGCCGCAGTCTTTACCGGATGGACATCAAGACGGTTTTTGTGGAGATGTTCGAATCGGAGAGTTTTCGCCGGGGGATTGAGTTTGAACTGACGCCGGCGATAGTGAGTCGGCTGGAGTTGCACAGCCCTTACAAAGTTGTGTCGGACCGGCGAAAAGCCGATACAGTTTTGTACGGCAGCATTATTCGGGTAGTTGAGAGGAATCTGGCCCAGCAGCGTGAGTTGGACCGTCCGCTGGCGAATGAGGTTATTTTGATAGCGACGGCGAACTGGCAGGATTTGCGAAGCGGCGAGTTTATTTTTCAGGATCGTCAGGTGAAGGTCAGCGGCACTTATGTGGCAATGCTGGGCAGCGGTCGAGCCGGGGCCCGGCGTGAAGCAGCCAACGAGTTGGCCCAGCGTATTATTGAGCAGATGGAACAGCCCTGGTGAGAAGAAAAAATCCTAATTTCTAAATCCGAAATCCGAAACAAATTCGAATTTCCGAATGTTCAAAATTTAAAACTGTTAAGGGTGGCGTGAAGGAAGTTTGATTGAGATTGCTGGGTTATCTGCTACGCAATAACAGTGTGGGTAACAAGTTACCCACCCAAGACTGGATGCCCGATCAAGTCGGGCATGACAGGTCGAATTGGTCAGTTTAAGTAAGGTAAAAAACGATATGAGTGAATCAGGTGACGATAAAAATTTTCGAGATCGGAATAATCAGGGTGGCAAAAAGCCTGGTAACGGTCCCGGCGGTCCGGGTGGGTTAGGTAAAAATCCGCGGGGCATTTACAGTTGGCTGGTGTTTTTGGTCATTGGTTTGATGTTGCTGTTCATGTTACGTGATATGAGCCCGAAGTCGGCGGCAATCGGCATGAACGAATTCATTCAGCGGGTGGAAAACGGTGAAGTTCTGGAGGTGCAGATTTCCAATACCATGTTGACGGGCAAGATGCGTCCCGAGGCGATGGTGGGTAAAGAACCGGATACGGAGCGTTTCACGGTAGATCTGATTTACGGGGTGGGTAATGAGCAGTGGTTTGTGGAGATGCTCGATGAGAGCGGTGTGGAATGGGAATATAAGAATCCCAATCCATATATTGAGACATTCAAGAGTCTGATTCCGATATTGCTGCTTTTCGGGATTCTGTATTTCTTTGTGATTCGTCAGTTCAAGGGAGCCGGCGGGGCGGGGATGCTGGGCAGTTTCGGTCGGAGTCGTCATCGGGTAAGCAACAAGGAGCAGGCCAAGGTAACTTTTGAGCATGTAGCTGGTATCGAGGAAGCCAAGGATGAAGTGGAGGAGATCATTCACTTTTTGCGTAATCCCAAGAAATTTCAGCGGTTGGGCGGGCGGATTCCGCGTGGGGTATTGTTGATCGGGGAACCTGGTTGCGGCAAGACGTTGCTAGCCAAGGCGATTGCGGGTGAGGCGAATGTGCCGTTCTTCAGCATTTCGGGTAGTGATTTTGTGGAGATGTTTGTTGGTGTGGGTGCTTCACGGGTGCGGGATTTGTTCAAGCAGGCGAAAGAGAATTCGCCCTGTATAATTTTTCTGGATGAAATTGACGCGGTGGGTCGCAAGCGGGGCGCCGGCATGGCCGGTGGCGGGCATGATGAGCGTGAGCAGACGTTGAATGCTATTTTGGTGGAGATGGATGGATTTGGGACGGATGATCAGGTTATTGTAATAGCGGCAACCAACCGGGCGGATATACTGGATCACGCGCTAACCCGTCCGGGCAGGTTTGATCGGCAGATTTATGTGCCGCTGCCGGATATAAAGGGTCGGCTGGAGATTTTGAAGGTTCATGCCAAGAAGATTAAGCAGGGTCCGGATATTGATCTGCATCGTCTGGCGCGGGGTACGTCGATGTTTAGTGGGGCGGACCTGGAAGCGATTATCAATGAGGCGGCATTGGCGGCGACGATGGAGGAAAAAGAATACGTCGAGATGTGTGATCTGGAGGAAGCGCGGGACAAGGTTCGCTGGGGTCGGGCGCGGCGGAGCAGGGTGATTGATGAAAAGGATCGGCTGTCAATTGCTTATCATGAAGCGGGTCATGCTTTGGTGCAATCGTTGCTGGAAGATACCGATCCGGTGCACAAGGTGAGCATTATCCCCCGGGGCAAAGCTGCCGGGGCGACGTTCAGTCTGCCGGAGAAGGATCACGTAACTTACACGCGTAAATACTGTCTGGCCTACATCCAGGTGTGTTTTGGTGGGCAGTTGGCGGAAGATATTTTTTGTGGTGATATTTCCAGCGGAGCTCAGATGGATATTCGTCAGGCGACGGATATTGCCCGTCAGATGGTGACGGAATGGGGCATGAGTGAAAAGCTGGGTTTTGTGAACTATGGTTCGGACGAAAAGGAGGGCTGGGGTCCGTTTGGCGGGAAGGATCATTCTGATCAG
>DAOWAK010000187.1 GCA_030634605.1 Sedimentisphaerales bacterium | reverse complement strand
CTTATCGATAGCCAGAATGAGATGATTCGGTTGCTGCAGGAAGAGATCTCCGAGTTGGCTCAACAGTTGCAGACAGAGACTGAGCAAAAGACGGCTGCCGAGAAGAGTGCAAAAACGGCGATGACGGTGAGTGCTTCGTTGAGTACGACGATCGACAATCTGCGTTCGACGCGGGAATTTGTACAGCAGAAGCTGGAGAGTTCTCAGGGATCGCAGTTGCGGGCGGAGGCTCAGGTGGTGGAGCTGAACCAGGAGCTGGATCGGACCCGGGCGACGCTGGGTCAGTTGAAAGAGATTGGTCGGCGCAGCCAGGAGCAGAAGCGTAACCTCGAGGAAGAGAATGCTAATTTGCGTCAGCGTCTGGAAGATGTGAAGCTGGCGTCGAGTGAGGTGCGGATCGAAGGCGATCGGGTCAAGCAGTCGGTGCGAGTGAGCAGCCGGGTGCCGATTCGCGGTGAGATAAAGGACATCCGTGACGATCGGGCGTCGATATCGATTGGGTCCTCATCGGGTGTGCGTGAGAATATGGAATTCAACGTTATCCGGGGCCGGGAATTTCTGGGCAATCTGCTGGTGACGCATGTGCAGGCTTCTCAGGCGGCAGGTACGCTGATTCGTCAAAAAGGCACAATTGTCAAGGGCGATAAGGTAAGCACCGGTTTTAATTGAGTCACTTTATAGTCGGGTGAAACTGTCTGCTGTTGTGGGGGCGGCAGAATTGTTTGATTGAATTACCAGCTTTCGCTGGACCGGATTCGCCACGATCTCGGTGTGGCTATCGACGCTCCCGTTGGTCGCTTAATCGTTATAAATAAGACAGTTAAATACAAATTCCTATACGATTGAATTATTGAGGAATCGAAAGATATGAGTCCGAAGTCTGAAAAAACCAAAAAGTTGATTGAGTTGGCTGGTCCCGATATTTATACCGCGATGCTGGGATTGGCGTCGTTTGCGTTGCTGGGAGCAATCGCGGTGGTTTGTATTTATGGGTATAAGTTTTTCGGTGAGATATTTAAGATAACCGGTGCCTAAACCGTGCCGATAAGGGGGAGCGGGGCGGTATTATAGGGAGGGTGATTTTGGGGGGCAGGGGTGGATTCAATGACGAATGACGAAATTCGAATGACTAATCAATGACGAATTACGAATGTCGAAAGACAAGATTCAATTTTACCATGAAGATCATGAAGGACATGAAGTTTTTAAGGCTGGATACCCGATCAAGTCGGGCATGACAAGTCGAATCGGTCAGTTTTATTAAACAAATGCGAATTTTCGAAGGTTTAAAGTATAAAACGTTCCGATGAAAAGCAGGCAAAATGGCGGGCATGGCCCGCCCTACAGCCTGATTCAACGCCATTTTTTATTGATCCTTCGCCAAAAGCACAAAAAAAGCCGAGCTAAACAGCCCGGCTTTTTGTTTGGTATTTGTTGTTTGTTGAATGGTCAATCAGCTTTGATTTCGGTTAAGGATTCGACGAGTTCCTGTAGTTTTTCGTCGGTCATTTGCCGGTTAGAAGACAAGCCCATGATGGTGTTGTCGGGCATGACGATCATCCGGGTGAATCTCTGGTCGCTGAGGTTGTTGATGTCGAAGAATTCGGGGTTTGCTTTAGCGAGACTCTCAAAGTAGCATTTTGCATAGATAGAGCCGTTGGGATGGGTGTAGAGCTTGGCTCCGGAAGGGGTTTCCATGGTAAGCTGTTGTTTTGGTATCCACACCATTCTAGCTGGGTCATAATACACACCCTGAACGATTATTATGGTGTTTTGGTCATTGGTTTGTATTGCGGTTATATAATCCAGGGATCTGGTTCCGAGGGGATCGAGGATTTTCATTATAACGGTTTTTTCTATCCAGGGCAGATTCGCAACAGTGTATGCATTGTGGTCGAGTTCGCTTTGAATATCTGCTGCGGTGATTACCTTGGGTTCGACCGGGCGATAGTCGTTAATAATGGTTTTTACTTCGTATCCCTGGGGAATTTCGGTGCTGAAAGCGGAAGGATCGAGGTCGAAATCGAATTCGAATTCATCCAGGAAGAGAGTCTGGCCTCGGTTAAGGTGTTTGATTTCGATTTCGACGGGCAGCTTGGTTTCGGCATCGACCCAGACGGTGAATTCACTGTGTTCGCTGGGTTGATGTCTGAAGCCATGCAGGGTTTTTCCGTTTTGGGTTTTGGTGCCGAGTTTTTCGGTGGATTCCTGTGCGAAGCGTTTGACCATTTCGACGATGTGTGGGTCCTTTCGGGGTCCAAAGCCGAGCAGTTTGGTTACGGTGGCTTTTTTCTGAGCGGGATTTAGCTCAACAGTTATTGCGTCGGTTCCGCGCATGTCAATGATGTGTATGTCGCCGTTTTCTGCTTCCTGTCGCCTTAGAGAAAGGTTGAGATGATAGACGTCCATCGTGGGGAATTCGGGGCCGTTTTGGCGGACGACTCTTTGTCGGCATTTATATTTTTCATAGTTGTTAAGCTTTTCAACCACCTGAGCCCAGGATACGGAGGCTCCGTCGATATTGCCGCCGAACTGATTCAGGCCTACGATTACCGCCAGGATTATTACCGCGGCGGCGGCGAGTTTTGTTATTTTGCTTTTCATGATTAATCTCCATAGTGTGGGCTGAGGGCCCGGTTTTTTTGGTTTTGAGTGCTGGTCAAGTAATTCTCTAAAAGCAATTCGTTCCGGTTCGGTGGGGGTCGCAGGATTGATGCCGTCGGCTTTTAGGAGCTTTTCGGAAAGTTTTTTGTTGTTATCCATTGCGGTTCTCCATTTCTTTACGGAGAGATTGCTTGGCGTAAAATATACGTGATCTGACGGTGCCAAGGTTGCAGCCGATGATGTCGGCGATTTCCTGGTAGGGCATCTGCTCAATGAAGGACAGCGTTAGCACTTCTTTGTGGTAAGGTTTGAGTTTGCTCAGAGCCTGGTGCAATTTTATGGTGTCGTCTGCGTCAAAGGCTGGTTCGTCATTGCCGGATACGGGAAGTTCGTCGTCCTGGGGCAAGTGGAGGAACCTTTCTTTGCGTCTGAACCCGCTATAAACCTGATTTCTTGCGATACGGTAAAGCCAGACATTAAAGGCCCGGGCGTCTTTTAGTTTGTGAATCTTTTTTATGACGGTTAACCAGATTTCCTGGAGGATGTCGTCGGTGTTGGCAGAGCCATTGTTTAGCCTGCGGACGTAATATTTCAGCCGGGGTTGATAGATCTCGAAAAGATCTTCGAGATCGGCCCGCTGGCCCAGCCGACAGCGATCTACTGTCGTTTCCAGTTGTTGGTCAAAATCCATATATGTCCTGTAATATCTTTCCCGTATCATTGAGTAAAGACGCAATTTACCGAAATAAGTTCAAATAAATCGGATATATTATGAATATGCCGCGATCAGTAAAATCCGTCAGTTGAAAAGGTATCGGCATCATGTGGAGCAGGCGGGAAGTGGGGTAAGAGAGGTTTTTTTGTGAAAAATCCGGTAAATTTCGGCGGGAAGATGAGTTGGCGGCGGTAAGCTGTTTTGGGGCAGGGGGTTACGTGTCCTAAGACGAGGTTGTGCCAGATGTTTTTTCGGTGGGAGGTTAGCTGGATTAGTCGATGATTGCTGATTTGGCGAAAGTGAGGCGGTGAATGGGGCATCACTTGTCATGGTAGGTGAGTTGTGTTATCAATGGGGGTATGGAAAGCCCAACCGAGCAGAAAACCGAATGGACGATTAAGAGTTTGCTGGAGTGGACCGCTGGATTTTTTGGCAAAGCGGGCGTGGAGCAGCCTCGTTTGTGTGCGGAGATTCTGCTGGCACATGTGTTGGATTGTCAGCGGATTGAACTGTATGTGAAGTTCGATCATTGTCCGGAGCCG
The DNA here is from genome assembly GCA_030634605.1 of Sedimentisphaerales bacterium. Classification (GTDB taxonomy): domain Bacteria; phylum Planctomycetota; class Phycisphaerae; order Sedimentisphaerales; family SM23-30; genus JAFGSR01. The sequence goes on along the minus strand of DAOWAK010000187.1, from coordinate 169 downwards.
GGGCCGTTGACGGAATTTCGCCGGTTGGTCAAGCGTTGCGGGGAGCACGAGCCGGTGGGGTATCTGGTGGGCAAAGCTCATTTTTTTAGTATGGAGTTTGAAGTTAGTCCGGCGGTGTTGATACCGCGGCCGGAGACGGAGACGCTGGTGGCGCAGGGGATTGATTTTT
>DAOWAK010000039.1 GCA_030634605.1 Sedimentisphaerales bacterium | reverse complement strand
TTCGAGAAATTCTTTAATGTGGTGCGATATTTTTTTAATCTCCTATTTTTTCAACAGTTTTTGTTTTTATACGAATGCGCTCAGGTTAAGGCCACCGGTTAGCCTGGTCAAATAAAAAGGACGCCACGTGTTTAACGTGACGTCCTGAAATTTTACCAGTTGCAACGGTGCGGTGCCCTGGAGGGACCGAGGCAACTGGTTTTTATATATGTCAGATTTTAGAACATAAACTGCAGTTGGGTGCGAACCAGGAACAAGCTGTTGTTCTGGACGCCATAGTAATTGGTATTTCCATTGACAATCGGCAGATCGTCAATGTAGGTGAGGTCCATGCTGAGCTTGAGGTCCTGTCCGTAGAGGTACCAGTTCCAGCCGCCGGCATATTCGTAGCTGTCGTTGCAGTTGTCCACGCAAACGCTGCCAACTCTGCTGACCAGTTCGAAGACCTTGGGAACCAGGAAGTAACCAGCCTGAGCATACCAACCGAAGTTATCATATTCGTCGCCGTCAATGCCTGCTGCATTGCGGGCAGTGCCGAAGAACTGATTGGTGTAAGCCCATTCGCCATCGTCGAGGTTGACGTGCTGATAGAAGCCTTCCAGGGTAACTGAGAGTCCCTGGCACTTGTAAGAGGCATCGGCACCGAACATGATTATTTCGCCACCGGGCGATACGTTATTGGCCATGTCGTCGCTGCCCTTGACCATTACGTTGTAACTATGGTCGGTTTGGAAGGCGAAGGAATCTTCGGTGGTGGGATTGGCATAAGCGAAACTGGTTCCGAGCAACATTACCGGGTTTTCGTGGTACATGAGATCGGACTCGTTTGTGAAGTCTGCGGGTGTGGCACCGAGCAGAGGAACCTTCAGGCGTGCTGCTAATACCGGATTGTTGTCATTCGTTACGAATGGATGCTGAGCGTTGTCGCGGAAACCGTTAAAGGCACCTGCACGGTAGTGCAGGTTAGTGTCGCACATTGGTAAAGCACCATAGACTTCGGCACCGGTCCCACGACCGATGTTGAATACGGTAGTTGCCAGGGAGCGATCGGCGAACATGGTTGTTTCGGGGAAGTGTTCGCTGAACTGTTTGCCGAAAGCGCCTCTGAATTTTCCGACAGCTACGCCCAATTCGGGCATAAAGCTGTACCAGACTTTGTAATCAATCAAATTGGCGTTATTATTGTTGTCGTCATCCATTTCCAGTTGGATCAAGAATTTCAGGTCTTTCTTGACGTGACCCGACAATTTCAGCCGCGCTCTTTCGACTTCGAAAGCGTTACCGCTGGAATCGACGCCGTCGCCACCGGCGGCAGGCAGGCCTTCGGTGGTACGGGTTTTGCCGCCGTCATCGGCAAACAGATAGCTATGACGGAACTGCAGCAGGGTGTCGAACTCCAGGCGGAACTGGTCGTCGGCACTTTTGATGAAGAAGCGTTTGTCATAGCCTGCGGTTACAGCAGAATCGGCGCCGTAATGAGCCTGACTGGCCAATTCGCTGACCATCTGGCGGATAAGTTCGGCGTTGCGTTGGCTGACGGCCTGTTCGTTCTGTTGGGCTTCCAGTTGGGTAATCCGCTGCTGCATGGCCTCCACCTGGGCCTTGAGATCGTCACTTTCAGCAGCCGAGACTGCAGCGCTGGTTACCAACAAGGCCGCCAGCGTAAAGAAAATTAGTTTTTTCATAGGTTTCTCCTTTCCGAGACAATAAAAATTTCGTTGCCATTCCACCGCAGAACAGCGTTATTTCGTAATCCTGTTTTTTTAAAGCAAACTCCAAGCCGATAAAAGTTGAAGTTGTCATGATGTGAACATCGACCGCTGATCGAAATTATCTTGAAAAAAACAGGTTTTTCAGTACTGATAAGCGTTCTGGTCTGTTTTTTTATGGTTTTCCCGGTTCACTACAATGTGCGGTTTCGCACTTTTTCTTGAGCGGCTCGGTTGGGTTTCGGATCGGCAGGGCCTTTTTTGGCCAAGCGGACGACAATTTTAAACAGGTTCGGTGAACTTTACGAAAGTACATTTTATTAAAAACCGTCCTAAAGGCCCTGCTGGAGTGCAATTAACGAAACGTAAAACTGCGAAAGTTAACTACAATGAGGTTTGGTTAAAAAAAACTCACTCAGATGTTATTTAATACCCGTCAGTTTTGGCAATCGCAAGAAAAAATCCTGATAAAGGTCAATTCATTTTGGTCCGCCCAGACAAGCAACAGTAAACTGTTGTACCCAATGGGTATATTGAGAGGGTTTACGGTTTTTGTCCGATAATAAACGGCGTGACAGCTATTCGAGAAAATTACAGTCTGATACTGAAAAAGTCGTTCGAAATGATTCAGCGGCGTGATATGGGTAAAGCAAGATTGCAAAAAATGTCGGAATTCACTACCTTACGCTGGAGAAGTAATGAAAGGTGACTTTAGGGAACCTCTAAAAATCGATTTTTTGCTTATCAAAACGTCGATTGCAACGACTCAGCATGGGCTAAAGCCCATCCTACAGGAATTATTAGAGGTACCCTTTAATCTTTGGACCAAACTATGTTGAAGATGGTGATTTTTGATTTTGACGGGGTAATAGTTGACAGTGAGGCAGCTCACTACCGAGCTCTGAGTGCAATTGCCGCCGAGGAAGGGATTGAGTTGAGTTGGCAGGAATACTGCGAAAAATACATCGCTTTCGATGATCGCGAATTTTATATCAACCTTTGCAGGGATTATCATCGTGTTGCCGACGCGGAGATGATCGATGAGTTGGTCGAGCGAAAAAAGCGGATTTTCATGAAATTCCTGGATGAGCATTGTGAACTGCTGGGCGGGATCGGCGAGTTGCTGGAGAATCTGAGGCAGAATAACATTGCCTGCGGAATTTGTTCCGGTTCGTTCCGGCATGAAATTGATTTTTTGCTGCAAAGGTATCAGCTTGAGGATTACTTCATGGTGATAATTGCCGCTGATGACGTAACCGCGTCCAAACCTGATCCGCAGGGTTACCTTATGTCTCTGGAGCAGGCGAACCATTTGTTGAAAAGCGAGCCGGCGATTTTGCCGGGAAATTGCGTGGTCATCGAAGACAGCGTTGGTGGGGTCCAGTCGGCCAAGGCGGCGGGGATGCATTGTCTGGCGGTGACCAACAGTCACGATGCTGATCAGCTGAGTCATGCGGACCAGGTTGTGGAAAGTTTACAGACGGTTGACAAGCAATTTTTGGAACGAATGCTCGACTGACCGGCCGGGTTGATTATTTTTTCTTTTTGCCCTCCTTGTAGGTGATGCCGTGTTCTCGCCAGAGGGCGAGTTGTTCGCGGATTTCGGTGATGGCCAGGTTGAGATTTTCGGCGGTGTCGGCCAGGGCTTCGTAAAGGCGTGGATCGTTGACAATTCGACCGGCGGTGCCTTCGCCTTCGGAGATTTTCAGCAGCAGCAGGTTCATTTGCTGCATAGCCTGGGCCATTCTGTCGGCGGCGATTTGGATTTGAGCACCGGTTTTTTCCAGATTTTCCTGGGCCTGATTGAGGAATTTGCCGGTGTCGCCGACGGTGTTGGATACTTTGGTGAGCAGTTTTTCGGCCTCTTCGGTGAAGACGCGAATTTCTTTGACGGCGGCGTAAGATTCACTCGAAAGAGCCGAGAAATCCGTCAGGGCTTTTTTGAAGTTTTTTTGGGTTGTCGGATCACCGACTAAAACATTAAGGTTTTTAAACATTTCGTCCATGCGCATCACGGTAGTGGTTACGTTAGCGCGGATTTTGTTGGGATCGGAAACATCGACCACTTCCGGGGGGAGCGGTTCCAGTTGCTCTTTGAGCTGGTCACTCAAAACCGTGAGTGAATCCACCAGGTTGTCGAGCCGCTGTTGGGTGGGTTCGGAAATAAACTCGCTGGCTTCGGAGACTACGCCCTGGAGCCGATCACCTTCGGTTAGCACATCATCGCCGGGGTTGGCCGGGTCGATCACCAGCTGCATATAACTGCTGCCCAGTCCGCGGCGATAAATTTTCGGCAAAACGTTGTTGGGTATCTGATAATCGGTGCCGATGGCTATGCGAACGACCACCTGATAAGATTGCTGCAATTCATTTTGTATATTAGGCAGCAATTTTGGGGGCTGTACCGAAACTACCTTGCCCACCTGGTAGCCGCAAAACAAAACGTCGATGTTTTCCTGGATACCCGGCGCCTCGGGGAAATACACATCAATTTCTTCGGCGTCCACCCGATGGATCATGGCCGGCAGATCGCCGAACTTGAAAACCAACCAGCCCAGCACCGCCATTCCCAGCAGTACAAAGATCGCCACCATTACGTTTCGTCCGCCCTGTTTCATTTGATCACCTGTTATTGTATCGTACTAATTTTGCGGTTCGCGGTTATTTTCCCGGTTCTTCGGTGCGGCCCCGGATGAAATTTTTAACGTGTTTGTTGTCGCTGTTGCGGATTTGGTCGGGGGTGCCGTCGGCGACGATTTTTCCCTGGTTGAGCATCACGATGCGGTCGGCGATTTTGTAAGCGCTGTTCATGTCGTGAGTGACCACGATCGAAGTGATTTTCAGTTCCTGCTGGAGCTTGATGATCAGGTCGTTAATGGTTTCGGCGCGGATGGGGTCCAGCCCGGTAGTGGGTTCATCGTAGAGAATGACTTCGGGTGACAGGGCGATGGCGCGGGCCAGGGCGATGCGTTTTTGCTGGCCGCCGGAGAGCTGACTGGGCAGTCGATTTTCCAGGTTGCTCATGCCCACCAATCCGAGCTTTTCCGCGACGATCCGGTCGATGGTTTTCTGGGGGTATTTGGTGTGCTGGAGCAGGGGAAACCCGATGTTCCGGGCGACGGTTTCGCTGTCGAACAAAGCGCCGGCCTGGAACAAAAAACCACACCGCCGCCGCATGGGGATCAGCTTGTCCTCGTTGAGGTTGTCGATGCGCACGTCGTCGAAGAACACCTGTCCCCGGTCCGGGCGCATCAGCACGATCAGATGCTTGAGCAGCACGGTTTTGCCGCACCCGCTGGGGCCGATTACCACGGTGGTTTTGCCCCGGGCAATGGTCATGTTCAAATCGTCGAGCACGATCAGTTTACCGAACGATTTTTTAATGTTACGTAATTCGAAAAGAATGTTGTTAGATGGTTCATTCATGTTTACAGAATTACAATAATACCCCAGATGGTTTCGTAAATGGTTTTGAAGAAGACCGCCAGCACAAAATCGAGTATCAAAATGGTCAAAAAACTGCTCACGAACGCTTCGGTGCAGGCTTTGCCTACTCCCTGGGCGCCGGGGGCACAGTTGAAACCTTTGAAACAGCTGATCAGAGCTATACCGGCCCCGAAGAAAATTCCCTTGGTTATGCCAACGGACAGGTCCCATTTTTCCACGACATCGGCACTAAACCGCCAGTAGGCTTCGCTGTTAACGCCGAAATGAATCACGGTAATCAGATATCCGCCCAGCACGCCCATGAAATCGGCGTAAACTGTCAGGCAGGGTGTCAGCAGTACGCAAGCCAGGAACCGCGGCACCACCAGGTGTCGAATCGGATCTGCTCCCATTACCCGCAGCGCATCGATTTGTTCGGTAACGTGCATAGTCCCCAGCTCGGCGGTCAGTGCCCCGCCGACTCGGCCGGCGAGCATCATGGCCGCGAGCACCGGGCCGAGTTCTTTGACGACCGAAATGTTTATCAGGCTGCCCAGGTGATCTTCCAGGCCCATGCCTTTGAGTTGATTGAAACTCTGCACCGCAAGGGTCATTCCCACGAACGCCCCGGTAATCATTATCACCGGCACGCTCTTGTTGCCGATTTCGTACATTTGTTCCCAGACCCGCCCGCGGGCAGCTGAAGCCCGTCCTGAAGGTTTGCGAAACACCCCGCCAAAAATCACCTGCCAGACGAACAGCCAAAAACCACCCAACTCGTCCAGCCATCTGATTATTAAATTGCTGTTGGTTTTTTCCATGGTTGCGACCGGATAACCGCCGACAGTATCTGCTCAATCGATTTATTGCTTATCAAAACATCGGTTGCAATGACTCAGCATGGGCTAAAGCCCATCCTACAGTAATTTTTAGAGGTTCCCATAAGACAGTTAAATACAAATTCCTGTACGTTTGAGTTAGTTTAACCGGGAAAAAAGTAGAAGGAAACAGAAAAACCACCCCCAAAGTTCAGCCTTACCCCCATTCGGCCAGTCATTTTCTGTCTGACTATTCACCGCCTTGCTGTCCGGTGCTTACCATTCGAAACCCAGCGACCAGAACAGCCAATCAAAATGGATGAAATCTTCACCGCCCCAACCGAAGCGATTTTGGCAAAAGAGGCTGTGTTTGCAATTGTAGGGGATGCCCCAGTTGCACCAGATGCACTTCGAAAAAGTCGGCCGGCCGAAGATATCATAGCCACTGTCATAATCGAAGTCGAAACTGCCTACCCAGTCATAGTCACCGGTGTCGATAGTGGTATCATATTCATAATCGCTTAGCGGGTATTCCTGCCCGGTGTTGATTATGGAGATCTCCGGTTCTCCCGAGTAGATGTACAATCCTCCGGTTTCGTCGTAACCGTAAACCGAGCCGCTGAGATTATAGGGGTAGCCCTGCTCGTAATCCTCGTCTTCATAATAATCCTCGTCGGCATAAGTGTCGTCGCCACAGCTGTAATCCGAATAAGTGTCGTCCACCGGCTCAACGTAAGGCTCGGTTATCACAACCGGATCGATTGCCGGTTCGGTTATTACGGTCGGTTCGTAAATCACCGGCGGCTGAACAATCACTGGTGACGGAACAAATATCGGGGCGGGATAATAGGGCGGCTCGAAAATATTCATTTCCCGATGAATTACGGTAGTCTGGTTGCGAATCACACTGATAGGCCTGGGAACGATATAACGTGGGTGATAGTGGCGATCCACTTCAACCCGAACGTTTCTGGGTCGGTAGCGCGGGCGAGCAGGCGGTCGCGGCGCGTTATGCAGGGTAATGTCGCTGGAGCGCACCGACGAAACACTGAGCGAATCAATTTGTTCGGAGGTTGTCACGGTGTCGGTCCGGCCTGATGTACGATTATCTCTGTCTCTGATGCGAGGCTGTGTCCTGGAAACGCTCAGCCGACGATCACGGTTGTCACTGGATCGTTCTCTGGAAATGCTCGGACGGTTCGGATTGTGCCGGCGAACAGTAACCGCCGAGTTACCGGCAGGCGATTTAATGGTTGGCTGTGGCGAAACCGCAGGCTTTGGCGGCCCTGAGGTAGGTTCCGCCTGAATAATAAGGGTATCTCTGTTGCGACTGAGGTTGCGACTGCTGTAGGTTCGGGTATTGAGAACTCCCCGCGGTACACGTCGCGGCGATGCTGAATTGCTGGAAACACTTGATGGGGTTGGAGCGGCGGTTTTGGGCCTGGTCGCCAGGGGAAAGACCATCGCGGTTGAGGTGTTTCTGTCACGGCCGGAAGATCTTGAAGCGCTGCTCCTGGCCTGGCGGACACCGCGGGGCACGCGGCGATAGTCTTGGTTAGTATTTGTGTTGGAAGAACTTACAGTTCTCTGGGTAGTTTGTTGCCGGGTAGATTGCCGGGTAACAGTTTTCCGGATGGGTTGCTGTTGAGATCGGCTGCGTTGAGCTGACTGCTGAGCCTGCCTTTGTTGAGCTGATTTCCGGGCAGCCTTTTGTCGGGCGGCTTGTTGTGCAGCCTTTTGCTGAGCGGCTTTTTGTCGGGCGGCTTGTTGTACAGCCTTTTGCTGAGCGGCTTTTTGGCGGGCAGCTTGTTGTCGGGCCGCTCGATCCTGGGCGGCTTTTTGGCGGGCGGCCTGTTGTGAGGCCTTTTGCTGAGCGGCTCTTTGACGGGCTGCTTCGCGGTTGGCCTGTTGTTGAGTTGCTCTTTGAGCGGCTTTTTGCTGACGGGCAGCAGCGGCATCGGAGTTTCTTTTTCTGCTCCTGGCCTGGGCTGGATTGGCTGACCAAATGAATATAACCAGCAAAAATGCCCCCAAAGTCAGCCCCCACCTGAGCAACTTAGC
>DAOWAK010000304.1 GCA_030634605.1 Sedimentisphaerales bacterium | reverse complement strand
TCAACAAGCCACCCAGCTCGGCCGGCAACTGCTTGGCCAGGGCAAAGTCGCCGCATTCGTGGTCGCCGGCGGCATGGGCACCCGCCTGAGCTTCGACGGCCCCAAAGGTTGTTTCCCCGCTACCCCGATAAAAGCCAAATCCCTGTTCGAAGTCTTCGCCGAAATTATCCTTGCCGCAAAAAAACGTTACTCCGCGAAAATACCCTGGTACATCATGACCAGCCGCGCCAACCACGCCGCTACGGTCCAGGCCTTCAAAGAAAACAATTATTACGGCTTGAATCCCGACAGCGTAATGATGTTCGAGCAGGGAATGATGCCCAGCTTCGACCCCCAGGGTAAAATTCTGCTCAGTGGCAAAGGACAACTGGCACTTTCCCCCGATGGCCACGGCGGCTCGCTCCGGGCACTTTACAAAAGCGGCGCCATCGCGGACATGCAGCAACGGGGTATCGAACAGATAAGTTATTTTCAGGTGGACAATCCGCTGGTCCGGTTAATCGATCCGCTGTTCATCGGCCTGCACGCCCTGGACCAGGCTCAGATGTCCAGCAAAGCGGTCATCAAGTGTGATCCCCTCGAAAGAGTAGGTAACTTCGCCTTGATCGACGACAAGATCACGGTCATCGAATATAGCGACCTGCCCGATGAATTAGCCATGCGCAAAAGCGACGATGGCTCTTACGTCTTCGAATTCGGCAGCATCGCCATTCACCTCATCCAACGCGAATTTGTCGAACAGTTGAACCGCGACGGCTTTTCACTGCCCTGGCACCGTGCCATCAAAAAGGTCCCGCACATAGACGCCGCCGGCAATCTCGTCGAACCAACCGAACCCAACGCCGTCAAGCTCGAAACCTTCGTCTTTGACGCTTTGGCCCTGGCGGATAAATCAATCATCCTCGCCATCGACCGCGACGAGGAATTCGGCCCCATCAAAAACGCCGCCGGCTCGGACAGCCCCGCCAGTTCCCGGCGCCTCCAGATCGACCGCGCAGCTCGCTGGCTCGAAAAAGCCCGCATCAGAGTCCCCCGACAAAAAGATGGCTCCGTGGACGCCCAACTGGAAATCTCACCCCTGTTCGCTCTTGACCAACAGGAACTCTCAGAAAAACGCCAACAAATCCTGCCTCCCCAACCGGGCCAAAGCTATTATTTAAGATAACACTTTCCAATTTGTCATTCCCGCGCAAGCGGGAATCCAGGATTCCTCTCTTCTCCGAACGTAGCCAAAAACCCGAAGGATTACCGCAGCATTCCCGAACAGTCTCGGGCATCAATACTCGGCGGCGTTTATTTCATTCATAAAAATCTGCGTGTATCTGCGTGCGTCGGCGGTTTCATTTTTTGTTACATTTCTCTACCGGTTACTAACCGGATCCACCAGATCGCTGCACAGCACAACCACGGTGAAAATATTCTGACTGTCCTGACCCACCCCAGCCAACGTCAATACGAACCGACGGACTATTCCAAATTCCGCCTGGCGCAACCATTGTAGAAAAAGATTTTTTGTAACCGTTCACAGAAAAAAACTTCAGTAAAAGAGCCCCCTCCGCCAGTAGGGGGTTCTGTTGCGATGCTCAAGTACCCTTGAGCATGGTCTCTCTGGAATTAGCTTAGTCGTGTTATTTATGAAACACCGTAACTGTCGCAAAAATGTGAACACTTACAATTTTTTGTAACCGTTCACAGGAATAATGGGTGGCTGACTTACGCGCAGCTTAAGCATGCTATTTAGCCCCCGGTTTCACCGGGGGTCTCTCTGCCCGGTGCCACCTTTCTACGTACTCGTAGAGAGGTGCTCAGGTACAATCGTCAATATTGGTATCATAAAAACCGTGAACACTTACGGAAAAAGTAATGGTAAAACGTCACTGATTTAATGCGGGGACAGTGGGGCTTTTTCAACAGCCCCACTGTCCCCGCATTTACCCTATCTTTATTGTTAGCAAAGATTTCTAAAAAGCCTTGACAGACAGTCCGAAATGTCGTAAAATACACGTGTTCAGACAGGATATTCGAAGAATTACAGCTTTAACAGGAGATAAGTTCTTACGCTGAGCGACCTCTGGCTGACTCAGCCCAACAATTAAATATTGAAATTCACTGTATCAGTGAGCGTCTCATCCTGAACCGCTAGTTTTTTTGTTACGAGACGCACAAAGGTCGGTGCCCCGTCTGGGGCACTGCTTGCGTGTGTTCGTGACGGGTTCTAGCGGACCTAGGATGAGCACTTTGCGGCGGTGCTCCTTTTTTATGCGCCCAGTGCTTAGCTTGCGCGCGTTTTACTGCCACGATAATGATTAGAATTAATATCAGGTCCGGTCGGTCGGGAAT
>DAOWAK010000053.1 GCA_030634605.1 Sedimentisphaerales bacterium | reverse complement strand
TGCTGACGGCAGCTTTGCCAACCTCAACACCCGCGACCTGCACCGCAAAGTTAGATTCCGCAAACTACGATTCAAAAACACCGGCGGCGAAGAATACATCCGCTTTTCCCTTGTCGAGATAACCACCCTCGCCGGCGAAATCATCACCATCACTACCCCGCGATCAAAAGTCCGCCCCGGCGAAACCTTGGAAATCGACCTGCTCCAGCCCATCCACATCCGATCCATCCGCGCCCGAGTACAACACCGCACCATCGGCCTGCGCATTCAGGGCGTTCGATAACCAATATAAATGAGAGATAATCAGCCCATTAATCAGCCGGCCCAAAAACCTTAAACTCCCAGATCGTCGGTGCCGAAGATGCTTCCAGGATGTTAAGCCGAACCCACCGCGCTTTTACCGCCGGGAAGTTGCTTTTATAATCCAGTCCCGCTTTGGTGCCGCTCATCGCCACCTTCCACGGATCGTCAGCAGCTATCTTGTACTCCAACTGAAATTTCTCGATTCTGGGTGTTAGCTCCCTGATTTCCAATCGGCCGATGGTCTCGGTTTTCGTCAGATCAACTTCCAGCCAGCACTGCCTTACCTTATCAGCGGTGGCCCAACGGGTGTTGTTGTCGTTGTCCACCGCCTTGTCCGCCCCATAAGCCGTACCGCCCGCATGAACATTAGACGCCCGCGCCGGCTTGCTGGCTGTCAGTGGTTCAGGCTCCATCTCCTTGCCCGGCCATCTCGTCATAAACACCCCAAAACTGCTTATCGCCGGTGCCCCCTTGGCCTCATCGATAACCAGCCGAATCTTACTCGCCCGACAGGTCGATACCCGGATAAGATTCCGATGCCCAATCACTGTTCCCCGCCCGATCGTCTGCCATTGATTCTCATCGTCCTGAATTTCCACATGATATTTCTGCACCCGCTCCCCCAACGCAATAGGTTCCTGAATGTTAATAACATTAAAAATCACCTCACGCTGCAAATCCACTTCCAGATAACAACTGCGAAAACTGTCATCCACCGCCCAGTACGTATCCAGGTCCCCGTCCACCGCATTGGCTGCCGCAAACATCTTATTGTTGCCGCGAACATTTTCCGCCCGCGCCGGCTTACTCAGCGCCAAATCCGATTGCAGCACCGCATCTACCGCCATCTTGAATTCCCTCAACCGAACAACATCCTCATCCGAAAACAGCCCCTTATCGTTCGGCGGAACATTCAACAGCAGCACACTGTTCCGCCCGACCGATTTAAAATAAATATCCATCAGGTGATCCACAGATTTCACTTTGCTGTCCTGCTCCGGATGCCAGAACCAGCCCGGCCGAATCGAAACATCGCACTCCGCCGGATACCAGATCGGCCCGGTGTGCCCGTGCATCTCCTGCCGACCTTTCTGAACGCTCGATTCTCCCACCCGCGCCACGCCCGATTCATTACCCACCCAGCGAATGTCCGGCCCGACAATAGCGATCACCGCTTGCGGCGCGTGCTTACGGATTACCCCATAAAAACCCCGCCAGTCGTAAGGCGTCCCCTTGCCCCGCTTGGCCCCGTCGAACCAGACCTCATCGACCTTGCCGTATTGCGTCAGCAACTCCCTAAGCTGATTCTTGAAATAAATATTGTAGTCTTCCGTGCCGTATCGCTTATCATGCCGGTCCCACGGCGACAGGTAAAATCCCACTTTCATCCCCTCCGCCTGACACGCTTCGACAAAATCACCGGCTACATCACCCTTACCATCGCGCCACGAACTGGACTTCACCGAATGATCCGTAAACTTGCTCGGCCACAAACAAAACCCGTCATGATGCTTAGCCGTCAGAATCATCAACTTGAATCCCGCCGCCTTGGTTGCCTTCACCCACTGACGACAGTCCAGCTCCGTTGGCTGAAAAATCTCCGGATCTTCCGTACCGTCACCCCATTCTCGATTCGTAAAGGTGTTCACCCCAAAATGCAAAAACATCGTAAATTCCATCCGCTGCCAAGCCAACTGCTCAGCCGTCGGCACCGGCAACACCGGCTCCGGAGGAACCACCACCGACTCCGCCGCCCAACCCACCGAACTCAAAAACAGATTAACAAAAATCAAAACCGAAATGATTGTTACTGTGTAAATTTTCTTCATCGCTTTCTGTTTTTTTGTGGTTTAGTACCCATTGGGTATACAAAGACTTAAATCCTGTTTCATCCTGTTCGCCGCGTTGCCGCATCGCAACGGGTAATCCTGTCAAAAAAATATTTATTTACCAACTTTTTCCGATGAGAATCTGAACTTTTAAAGAACTAACTGCTGATTAAACGAACTTTAAAATCTACCAGATTATCAAATTTAGATAAATCCGCCGGCTTCCTTACCCGAATGTTTTTGTTAGCATCCTTGTAAGTTACCGAACCAAAATGTTGCGCCGACAAACCGAACTCATTGCCGTTATTGTCGATTTTAGCATTGCCGAGCAGAACCCTGTCAATTTGATAGGCACTGATTCTGCTGTTTACTATCCAATCCGGATTCTTGTGCCTGGGCGATTGGATGCGAAGCATAGAAATCCTGGCGTTGGCTTCAAACGCCGTCTTAATGTCAGGCAACGTGGTAACCGAATCCTTAACCCCGGCAAAAATGGTGCTGTCGAGCAGACGCTTTGCCCTGATGCTGCCTATGTCGTTTCGGCTCCGAATATCAACATTATCAATAACGCCCATAACGTACAATTGTCCTAAAGCATATTTATTACGCGCTGAGGTGCCGGAAGCAGCTTGAGTTAATTTCAGATTAGCGTCTTGGTAGTTACCATGAACTATAAAACGCTGCAATGACCGAACGGTAAGATCTCCTCCAGCATCGCCTTTACTCATCAACGTACCCAGGTTTCCGCTAAAATGCGCCTCCCATGATGAAGCAAGGGAGCCTGCCTGAAACAACCTTCCGTTTCCGGCAATCTGCCACGTTCCTCCGGTAATACCTCCGTTGATTCTGACGGACCCCAGAGTTTCTACACCGGCTTGACCGGTAAGTTCCACGTCCGCGTTAAAATCTCCGCGGACGGTTTGTGCCCGATTGCCAACACTGATAAGGCTTCGTAACGCGGGAGCCTTGATTTTGTCGTTTTGATTGTCACTATCCTGCCAGTCCGTAACGACGAAACTTCGAATAGGTGTTAAGCTGCTAAAGTTTATGTCTTTTACCCTTTTCAGCCTTACTGTCATTTGATTGTCAGCACCGGCGTTTTTACCTACCGATACCGTACCGACGCCGGGCAAATCTGCCAGGAAAAGTCGGTTCGTAGTGCCGGTAATCGTCAAATTACCCGTAAGATTCGCCGACGAAGCAATAATGCTGCCTACTGAACCATCAACGGTAATATCACCCAAATCGACTCGGCGGTCTCCTCCAATGCGGGCCTGAACGTATAAAACCGAGGACATATCACTGTCGCTCAACCGGATGGACGATACCTGAATATTAGTGCCGCTTACCAATACCACAGAACTTTTTTGCTGCTGCTGAATGTCGGCGCCGACAAAAATTATAGTAGCCTGGGCTCGTCTTATCCGAATTTGAGCACATGTGCCGTCGGCCTCGGTGAATAACACCGTGTGAACCGACGGTGTCAGAGAAACTTTAATCCCATCGTTATCTCTAATCAATATCGTCTGGCTGGAAACCGCAGCCAATACATAACTGGGGTGCGAACTCAGCGACAGAATTACTGTTTCGCTCGGTTCAATATTCGCGTCGTCCAGTGGCACTACAGCAATTTTCGCCGATGACGAACCCGCCGGAATCGCCACTGAATCAGTAAGGAGTTGGTAGTCCGTACCGTTATCGGACGTACCGGAAATCGTATAAGAAACCGTCAAGGCTTCTGTAATCGCACCGGTACGTGATATCGTAAATTCTCCCGCATCCTGATCCTGCTCCTTCACCACCGAATCCGTCACCGCAATGCTTATTTCCGGCTTTTCTGATTCAATCTCTATAGAAAGACGATAATCACCTTTGCTGCCCGCGACTGCTCCGGCTCCACTGTTCGGATTATAATTCCGGGCCCCGACGCTCGAACCATTCACACCAATATAATAAGTGGCACCTTTGGTAACATCGACTAATATCGAACTGGTTAAACTGCTGGCAAACTCATTATCATTATAAGCCAATTCTTTGCCTTGGCTGTCAAAAAATCGCAAATATGTGTCGCAAGAAATGTTAGGCAACAATTTGGTACTGATTTTTACCGTACCGTGAATATCAGCCACATAGCGATAAAGATCTACATCTGCGGCGCCACGTATCAAACCATTGTCGTTACCGATAAAACCGTTTAGAACATTACCCTCGAAAACCCTCTGAATACCACTGTAACTGATACGGTCGTCAGCCAATTGTGATATAATACTCTTGGAACGCAAACTCGCGCTCAGATAATAATCTCCCGTATCACCGGGAGAGCCACTACCCAACTGAAATGGATCAAAATTGTCATTGCCGTAACCCACTACCGCTACATAATAATCCTGACCCGCTTCTACTTCATAACGTAATAACGGATCCAGACCGTTAACATCATTGATACCTGCCAGATACTTACCCGATGCGTCAAACACATACACTGCCGTATCCACCTTGTCCGAAAGGTCGGATGCCGAATATGAATCAATATCGATCTCTAGGATTGACGAACTGTCCGCACGGAAACGATAAAAATCAACATCGCGGTTGCCTACCTCGCGGGGATTATCGGGATCAGATTTGTTCGAATCGTATTTGATCGATGCCTTATGCCGGTTGGTAGGCAAAGGCATGTACGATGAATCCTTAACCTGCGTTATGGTGCCGTTAAGGTCGTTGTTGTAAAAACTAATGGATATCTGGTACAAACCGCCGCTACCGTAATCCGGACGATTGTTCAGATTCCGCGGGTCATAAAAATCGTTAAAGTAATCAGAAACACCAATATAATATACGTCACCCTGTGCCACCCGACCTGCTATAAAACTGTCTGAAGTGTGGCCGTGCAGATTTTGACGGTCCGTCGGATTGTCGAAAACCAAACCCGGATAAAAGTAATCAGTATATTCAACGTAGTTTAAATTGTTGTTAAAAGCCAAACCGTCGTCATTGTTCACCAATTCCTGGCCTTGGGCATTGAATATACGCAAATAAGAATCAACGTAATTTTGCAAATAAGGCGTGTCTATATCAACAAATAAAATCCCGTTGTCAGGAATTACCACCCGAAAAATATCCACATCGGAAACTCCTACACTGTTGCCGTAATCAGTGCCGATATTCCCGTTAAAGGTTTCGGGGCTGCCTCCCTGACCCAGGTTCACCGCCACTGCTCCGTTCAGCAAACCGTTGGGATCGTTGTTCACCAACGAAAACAACAGCGAATAATTACCCCTGTCACCCACGCTGCCGCTGCCTGCAATGTTGGGGTCATAACTGTCGTTCTTATAGCCGCTCACGCCTACATAGTAAGTACCCGGAGTAAGCGCCTTGACAATTTTGGAAAAATTACCCGTCCCGCTGTTGTAATCCTTGGCTAATTCCGTCCCGCTGCTGTTAAAAAGCCTCAGTGTGCTGTTGAAGTCGTTCGTGTCATTAACATTGGAGGCAACTTCGATATTTACATTACCCGCGGCGATTACCCTGAATTGATACATATCCACATCGGTGTTACCCACCTGCACCGTACCTGTCGAAGATGCGTCTTGACCGATAATACCGTAAAAAGTCTCTGTCGGACTGCCGTCCAGACGAGGACCAATATGGGCACCGCGAATAGTACCGTTGGCGTCGCCCGCATCTCCGTCGGGGGGCGGTGGCGCAATCTCATTAAAAAACGACCGAACCTTCTTTACCGCGCTATAAACATTAATACGCTTGTAATTCAAATTGGTAGTATGAAATTCCTCTCTTTCGTCCTGGGTTATGATTCGGTCCCCGTTCCTGTCAATGTAGGCGATGGAGTCCTCGTCGTCCCCGTCGTAAATCGTATCGGCGGTCTCCAGCATAAAACTGCGTATTTCCGTAACCGACAGCCTCCTGCCTCCGAATTTCATCGCCGCTTCCTGCATCAAAGCCACCGTACCGGAAATCATCGGCGCTGCCATGCTGGTGCCCGCCATTTCCGCATATTTGTTACCGGGTATCGTACTCCTGATCTTGGCACCGGGAGCAAAAATAACATTGCCGGAACTCAAGGGCGGCCGCTGGCTGAAACATGTAATACGATCCGCCCCCGTACTCAAATCGCCCGTAGTCGAAAACAACGCCTGACCCTCATTGGTCTCCCAGACCGCACCCACGTCCAAAGTACTGATAATGCCTGGAGACGACGAATTAGGAAACATCATATTCTGATAACCGCTTTGTGTCTGGACAAAACCGTAACCGTTGCCCGAAGCCGAAACCACCGTTACCCCAACCTCCTCCAAACGGTCAATTTCGTCGGCATAGATAGAACTGCTCACCTGAGAGGGCTCCGTGTAATAACCACTGCCCAACGACATGTTCACCGCAACAATATTATATCTGCTCTGGTTGTCCAGAACCCATTCCAAAGCATTTTCAATACTCTGGTTCGATGCTACCGGACGGTGACCCGGTACCACCGTAAAGACTTGTAACGCAATCAGGTTGACATCCGGAGCAACACCAAT
Source organism: Sedimentisphaerales bacterium (assembly GCA_030634605.1). Taxonomy (GTDB): domain Bacteria; phylum Planctomycetota; class Phycisphaerae; order Sedimentisphaerales; family SM23-30; genus JAFGSR01. Next base: position 746 of record DAOWAK010000053.1, on the reverse strand, counting down.
TTCCGGGTTAATGGAACCAACGATACCCGCTACGTGGGTGCCGTGGCTATGCACCGGCGCCGGCACGCTCCGGTTGTTGGCAATGTCCCGGCCCGTCAGGTAATTGTCGCGGATGTCCACGTGGTTCGTATCCAGACCGGTATCAATAATAACTACAGAAAAACCCGTGCCGTCAATATCCGAAAAAGCACTGTCTGCACGCAGATCGGTAAGTTTAATTAGATCAAATGCCGCGGACAACAAACAACGAGTTTCCAGAACTTCCAGTAATAAATAACTCATAAATCTTGCCCTCCTAAAAAGTTCTTCGTAACTTATCTTTGACAATGATACGGAACAATCTCACACGACTGCGGCCGCAACTTTTCCAGCCCCGGCAGTTGTCTCTTGCCCATCATGACTTCCAGAGTTACCACACTGTCAGAATAATCCTCGTTCAGCACCGACCCGTTCGCTCGAAGATAGCTCTGCACCCGCCCGTCAGCTACCGAACAGCAAATCCGCAAACGAAGCCGCTCGCCCGAAACCCGCTTAATCACAGCCGCTCTCAGTGCATCGATGCCAAAATCTTTCCGGGCGGAAATTCCGATTGCGTCCGGAAAAAGCGTCATCATCGTGTCGGAATTTGAATTATCCTCGGTTTTATCGATCTTGTTAAAGATCAGCAGAATATCCTTTTCCGCACAGCCGATCTCATCCAGCACCTTCTGCGCCGCCTGCAACTGCTGCTCCGCCCACGGATGCGA
>DAOWAK010000288.1 GCA_030634605.1 Sedimentisphaerales bacterium | reverse complement strand
TCCCGAAAGCGCCAAAACAAGGAACAGTTCCGCATTGGTAATGGTCCTTTTCCTTTGCCTTTTGCCATCCGCAAGGCAGACGTGCTCAAGGAATTCGATGTAAAACTGCTCCGGGCCGAACCGAATGATCCCCAGGGCACCAGTCATCTACTGCTCAAACCCAAACCCAAAAGCTCTTTTGCCGACAAATACCTTCGGATGGATCTGTGGATCGGTCAGAAAGATTATCTGCCCCGACAGATCCGCTACGAAACCGACGATGCCGAAATCACCACCGTCACCTGGTCCGAAATCCAGGCTGACAAACCCATCGCCGACGCCGTTTTCAAACTCGAACCGGGGGACACCTCTTGGAATACCGAAGTTACTTTTCTAAAAGAATCGCCCGCGGAAAAACCACCCTCAAAAAAAGCACCGTAAGCCTCCCCCCAAAAAAATTACCTTTCATCGCTGAAAGTTCGCAGGTTTATGGTTTCGGGAACATCATCGATTTGCCGAAAATATCCTGGAATTCCGCTCGGCCGGCCAGTTCGATGTATTCCATTTCCACCGAAAGGTTTTTAGCGTGCTTCCGGGCCAATCGGCTCAGGAGCACTTCCCGGGCACCGGTGCCGGCGGCGTTGCCGATGGACTGGATTCGACCCAGCTCAATGTTCGGCAGCAGCCCAATCCGCCGCGCGCTTTCCGGACGAATGTAATTGCCGAAGGCACCAGCCAGATACAATCGACTGATCTGGTCCGGCTCAATCTCCAGCAGATGCATCAGGGTAACCATGCCGGCGTAGATGGCGCCTTTACCGAGTTGGACTTCGCGAATGTCTTTCTGGGTCAGCGTTATCGGTTCGTCCTGCTTAGCCTGATCCTTCTCGACCAGCACGAAAGCAGGGCGACCCTCAACCTCGATCACCCGCCGTCGAATAGCCGCGGGAATGTTCTCGCCCAGGTCGTCACCGCTGAGCAATTTTCCGGACGGATCAATCACATCGGCATTGAGCAGCTCAGCCAGGGCATCGATCAGGCCGCTGCCGCAAATCCCCGCTGCCCGGCCACCACCGATCACGGCAATTTCCACATCGTCATTAATGTGAACCCGCTCGATAGCACCAGCCGCCCCACGCATGCCCTGGCGAATTCGAGCACCTTCAAAAGCCGGCCCCGCAGCGGTGCTGCAGGTGAGCAGCCGATCGCGATTGCCCAGCACAATTTCGCCGTTGGTCCCGATGTCCAACGCCAGGTTGATCGATGAACTGTGCCGCATGGCCGCGGACAGTGTCACCGCCACCGTGTCCCCGCCGACGTGCGCCGCCACACTGGGCATTACATAAACATTGTCGTGCGGATTGATCTTCAGCCCCAACTGCTGAGCCGAAGCATTAACTCCTGCTGAAAAAGCCGACACATAAGGCGCCTCGGCGATCTGTACCACCGGCACTGCCAAAACCAGATGCTGCATCGTGGCGTTACCGGCTGCAACCAGTTCGTAAATCGACTCAGCAGAGACCCCGGCTTCCCGGCACGTTTCCTGCACCAGCTCATTCAGGCAACCAATAATTAGGCTGTGCAATTGCTCCAGTCCGTCTGGGTTGTCCCGGCTATGCTGAATTCGGCTGATCACGTCATCGCCGTAGGTTACCTGCGGATTAGTCTGGGAGGCAACCGCAACGGTTTTACCGGAATTCAAATCCACCAGATTAGCCACCACCGTGGTCGTGCCCACGTCAACTGCGACCCCGAAAAGTTCCCCGCTGGTATCGCCCGGTTCAACAGCGAACACCCGGTTGCCATTGCGAACCGCAGTTACCCGAAAATCATTTTCACGCAATACTCCGGGCAGCTTACCCAGCAGATCCCGGTCAATCTTCAAAGCAATCTTGTCTGGCTCGCCACCTTTTTCCGCTGCACCGTTCTGGTCCGCTTCAACGCTGGTATCAGGCTCAACAGCCTCATCCGATTGCTTAGCTGATTCGTGAACCGCGTCGATCAAACGACGATCGTCACTACGCAGATCGTCCAGGCTGGGCGGGGTGAGTTCCAGATAATCTTTGCGAACCGACGGGTCGAGCTTGGCGGTGCCGGTGATGCCCTCTTCCAGAATTTTCTGTTCGAAAAACCGCGATGAATCCGGAATGGTAACCACCAGGTCGCTGGTAACATGATACTGACAGGCTTTTACCGGCTCGGCCTGATCTTCCAGTTCCACCAGGCATTTGCCGCAGGTACCAATGCCGCCACAGAAACTGTTCAGCACAATCCCCGCCCGCTGAGCCGCTTCCAGAATAGTTGCGCCATTGCCAACCCTGATTCTGATGCCGTCGGGTTGAAACCGGATTTCATTTTGATGACTGTTCATTTTTCTCGACCGGGCCGCCGCCTTATAGATAGAGAAAACCGGAGGAGGAGGGATTCGAACCCCCGGAACCTTACGGTTCAACGGTTTTCAAGACCGTCGCCTTAAACCACTCGGCCACTCCTCCAAGTATTTATATTACGCTTACTTAGAGCAATTTAGCCGGATTTTCCCGCTGTGCCGGCCCCGGCTCAAAGGGTTATCTTACCGCTTTTCCGCCTCCAACGCAAGGTGCCGGTTTTCGAACGCCCGAAAAACTAGAAATTGTAGCGTATCGAGGT